>JAXDQB010000075.1:0-6339 GCA_034668065.1 Paraburkholderia sp. | reverse complement strand
AGCCCGATTTCAGCGAGCCGCCGCTCACCATCGAAGGCGCGGCCGATCATTGGAATCATCGCGTGGACGAAGACTACTTTTCGCAGCCGGGCAACCTGTTCCGCAAGATGACGCCGGCGCAGCAGCAGGTCCTCTTCGAAAACACGGCCCGCGGGATGGGGGACGCGCCGGAGGAGATCAAACGCCGCCATATCGCCCACTGCAGCAAGGCCGATCCGGCGTACGGCGCAGGCGTGGCCGCGGCGGCCGGGATCAAGATCTGAGGATCGGTTGGTCGATGCGGCTAGAAGCCGTCCATAGAAGCTGACCGGCGCGACGCCGGTCAGCGCTTCCTCCCAGGCTAAGGCAGACGCCCCCTGGGAGGGCTTGTTCGAGATGAATAATGGATGCAGGTACACTGGCGGGCGCTCGGTTGGACGACTGACGTCGGTCGTCTACGGGCGCACGCATCGTTTCACTCTCGCAAGGAGCCGCTATGGCAAAGAAAAGCGCAGCAACGCAAATCGACATCGGCATCAGCGACAAGGATCGCAAGAAAATCGCGGAAGGGCTATCGCGGCTGCTTGCTGATACCTACACGCTTTATTTGAAGACGCACAACTTTCACTGGAACGTGACGGGGCCCATGTTCAACACGCTGCATCTCATGTTCGAGACGCAGTACAACGAACTGGCACTCGCCGTCGACGCCATCGCCGAACGCATCCGCGCGCTCGGCGTTCATGCGCCGGGCAGCTACAGGGAATACGCGAAGCTCTCCTCGATCCCCGAAGCGGACGGCGTTCCGGGCGCTGAGGAAATGATCCGTCAGCTTGTGCAAGGTCAGGAAGCGGTTGTGCGCACCGCGCGCGCGATCTTCCCTGCCACCGAAGCCGCAAACGACGAGCCTACCGCCGATCTGCTGACGCAGCGCATGCAAACGCACGAAAAAACCGCCTGGATGCTGCGCGCGATGCTCGCTTGAGTGCTTGCTTGAAGCCTTGCTTGACCTTGGTTGATCTTGCTTGAATCGGCCGCTTCGCCCGCTTTTGGGCGAACGGCTTGCCCCTCGTGGGCTGGCCGATAACTGGGCGGCATTCGAGCAGCTGTCGGGAAAGCGCCTGGTCGATGCTTTCGGCGTGTTGCGCGGTGTCGAGCTGGCGGGGCGGGGTAGGTGAGCCGGGCGCGGGGGGGGCGCTCGACTGGGGCGGTCAATCGACAAATCGTCCCTTTCCGGGCGGCGCCTCCGCTTCAGTTTCGGCTCTAAAATACGGTATCGCTTCTCTTTCGGCCGCCGTATGTCCACGCCCATGTTCGCCCGATTTCCGCTTTATTTGCGCTTGATCCGAATGGACAAGCCGATCGGCAGTCTCCTGCTGCTTTGGCCGACGCTCAATGCGCTCTGGATTGCATCGAATGGCCGACCGTCGCTTTCGCTCGTCGTTATTTTCGCGGTCGGCACCGTGCTCATGCGCTCCGCCGGATGCGCGATCAACGATTACGCCGATCGCGATTTCGATCGCTACGTCAAGCGCACGGCCGACCGTCCGCTGACGTCGGGGAAAATTCGCTCGTGGGAGGCCGTCGTCATCGCGGCGGTCCTCGCGCTGATTGCTTTTCTGCTGATTCAACCGCTTAACGGCTTGACGAAAGCGCTGTCGTTCGTCGCGCTTTTTGTGGCAGGAAGTTATCCGTTCATGAAGCGTTTCTTCGCCATTCCGCAGGCGTACCTCGGCATCGCGTTCGGCTTCGGCATCCCGATGGCGTTCGCGGCAGTGCAGGACCGCGTGCCGATGCTCGCCTGGGTGATGCTGGCGGCGAACGTATTCTGGGCCGTTGCCTACGATACCGAGTACGCGATGGTCGACCGCGACGACGATCTCAAGATCGGCATTCGCACATCGGCCATCACGTTCGGCCGCTTCGACGTGGCGGCGGTCATGCTCTGCTATGCCGCGACCTTCGCGATTTACGCATGGGTCGGCGCAATCCTTGGCTTCGGCTGGCCGTACTGGCTCGGCTGGGCGGCGGCGATTGGCTGCGCGCTTTATCACTACACGCTGATCCGCAACCGCGAACGGATGCGGTGCTTCGCGGCATTCCGCCACAACAACTGGCTCGGCGGTGTGCTCTTCGCAGGTGTCGCCGCGCACTATGCGGCTGCGGCTTTTTGACTCCGACTGCCGACTGCCGACTGCCCACTGCCCACTGCTGCTTACTGCTTGCCGAACTCGTTGCCCATTTCCTTCGCACGGGCGTCGGCGGCTAGCACTCCGGCGACGATGGCCGCCTTGACGCCTTGTGTGTCGAACGAGGCGAGCGCCGCCGCGGTCGTGCCGCCTTTCGATGTCACGCGCTCGCGCAGCACGCTCGCCGGCTCGTTCGACTGCACCGCGAGTTGCGCCGCACCGGCGAATGTCGCGAGCGCGAGCGCGCGGCCCTCATCGTCGGCGAGCCCCAGGCGGCGCGCAGCTTCCTGCAGCGCCTCGATGAAATAGAACACGTAGGCCGGACCGCTGCCCGAAATGGCGGTAACGGCGTCGATCTTCGCCTCATTGTCGAACCAGACCGTTTCGCCGGCCGCCCCAAGAACGCGTGCGGCGAGCGCACGGCCAGCCTCGTCGACGCCCGGCAGTGCAACGAGGCCAGTCACGCCCATCCCAATCAGCGCCGGCGTGTTGGGCATGGCGCGCACGACGCGCGTATAGCCGTTCAGCCAGCGTGCGATGTCGGTGCCGCGGATGCCGGCGGCGATGCTGACGACGAGCTGGGTCGACAGATGCGATGCGAGCCCCGCGGCCACTTCCTTCATGACCTGCGGTTTGACGGCGATGACGACGGCGTCGTAGGCGCCCAGCGCATCGTCGGCAGCCGCCGCGGTCGGGATGCCAAATAGCGTGCGAAGACGCGTGCGGGCGTCTTCGCTGACGTCGATTGCGTAGAGGTCCTCAGGGAGGGCGCCGCGCTTGAGGAGGCCGCCGATGAGGGCGGCCGCCATGTTGCCGCCCCCGATGAATGCGATTTTCATGGTCGTGGAAGTCGTTGAAAAAAATGGGTTCGAGAGATGCGGTCAGGGGCCGCAGAATCAGATGTGGCCACTAATACTCACTCATGGCCGCTAATCGGTGCTTGAAATCAGTGACTGTAAACGCGCGCGCCGAAGATGGCCGTGCCGATTCGCACGATCGTCGCGCCTTCCAGCACGGCTGCCTCGAGATCGGCCGACATGCCCATCGAAAGCGTATCGAGCGCGAGCCCTTCCGCGCGCAGCGCCTCGAAAAGCGCACGTAGTGTGCGATGCGCGGCGCGCTGGACGTCGATGTTCTCGCTCGGCTCAGGGATCGACATCAGGCCGCGCAGCACAAGCCGTGGCATCGCCGCAATTTCGCGTGCGAGCGCCGGCGTGTCGGCAGGTGCGACTCCGCTTTTGGACGCTTCGCCGCTCGCGTTGACCTGCAGGCAGACATTGAGCGGTGCAAGGTGCGCGGGCCTTTGCTCGGCGAGACGCTGAGCGATCTTCAGGCGGTCGACCGAGTGCACCCAGTCGAATTGCTCGGCGACGGGACGCGTCTTGTTCGATTGCAAAGGGCCGATGAAATGCCACTCGATTTCGCCGCGCAACTCAGCGAGTGCCTCGATCTTGTCGAGCGCCTCTTGCACGTAATTTTCGCCGAATGCGCGCTGGCCGGCGGCGAATGCTTCGCGCACGTCGTCGGCGGGGAAGGTCTTCGAGACGGCGAGCAGGCTGATCGATTCGGAATCACGCCCCGCGGCCTTGGCGGCGCGGGCGATGCGGTTTATGACGGCTTGGAGACGAAGCGCGAGGTCGGTCATTGCAAATGCGGTGCAGGTGGATTGGGCATCGAGCGCAATTATAAGGAGGACCGGGCGTCGTTCCGTCTCGATCGCTGGGACGGCTGGCGAGCGCGAGCGCATGGTCGTTCTCGCCGATCAGCCATAAATGGCGTGCTCGACCACCTCCACCCAATGTGCGACCGGGATCGACGTGCCGCTTTGCAGATGGGTGATGCAGCCGACGTTGGCCGAGACGATCATCTGCGGCTCGAGTGCGGCAAGCCGTTCGAGTTTGCGATCGCGCAGCGTATAGGCGAGCGTCGGCTGCGTGATTGAATAGGTGCCCGCCGAGCCGCAGCAGAGATGACTGTCGACAGGCAGCCGCGCTTCGATGCCGAGCGCGGCCAGCAGGCGCTCGACCTTGCCGCGGATCTGCTGCCCGTGCTGGAGTGTGCAAGGCGCATGGTAGGCGACCGTGTGCACCCCGCGGCGGCGGGCGAGGGCGGCTAGCTCGCCTTCGAAGCCGCCGAGCACCTCGGCAACGTCGCACGCGAGCTCGGCAATGCGGCGCGCCTTGTCGGCGTAGGCCGCGTCGGCACGCAGTAGATGTCCGTACTCCTTCACCGTGGCGCCACAGCCGGACGCATTCACGACGATCGCCTCCACGCCGGCTTCGACATGCGGCCACCAGGCGTCGATGTTGCGGCGCACGTCGTCGAGCGCCTCGTCACGGTAACCGAGGTGCAGGCGGATGGCGCCGCAACAGCCGGCGCCTGGCGCGACGACCGTCTGCACGCCAAGCGCGTCGAGCACGCGTGCGGTGGCAATGTTGATATTGGGCAGCATCGCGGGCTGCACGCAGCCGGCAAGCAGCAGCATCTTGCGTGCGTGCACGGCTTGGCCGCCGCTAGGCCATTGCAGCAGGCGCTGGCGCTCCGGCACCTTGTCGCGCAGCCTGCGCGGCAGAAGCGGCCGCACCATCTGGCCCAGGCGCATCGCCGGCGTGAAAAGGGTTGTGCTGGGCAGGACGCTGGCGAGAAGTCTGCGCAGGAGCCGTTGCCCGAGCGGACGCGGTACTTGTGCGTCGACATGGGGCCGTCCGATCTCCACAAGCCGCCCGTACTGGACGCCGGACGGACACGTCGTCTCGCAACTGCGGCAGGTGAGGCACCGGTCGAGATGCAGTTGCGTGCTGCGCGTGACCGGCGCGCCCTCGAACATCTGCTTCATCAAATAAATGCGCCCGCGCGGCCCGTCCAGTTCGTTGCCAAGTAGTTGGTAGGTCGGACAGGTTGCCGTGCAGAAGCCGCAATGCACGCACTTGCGCAAAATCGCGTCGGCTTCCTCCCCGTCCGCCGTATTGCGAATGAAGTCCGCGAGATGGGTCTGCATCGGATCGCTCGGCCGCTTGGTCAGAAGTCCGGATAAAGGCGGCCCCGGTTGAAGATGCGGGCCGGATCGAAGGCAGCCTTCAGCCCCCGGTGGATCTTCATGAGCGGGGCCGGCAGCGGCGTGAAGACGCCCGCGCTGCGGTCGAAATTGCGGCCTGCGCGGAAGATCGTCGCGTGGCCGCCCGCCTGCTTCGCACTGATGCGTACGGTCTGGGCATCGGTGTCGGTGATCCACCAGCGCTGTGCGCCGCCCCATTCCACGAGCTGCGCGCCCGGCAACTGCAGCGGCTCGGCGGTTGATGGCAGCGCAAGCCTCCAAAGTGCCGCTTTGGGCGGAATTTTCGAAAAAAACGGGTCGGTCTGCTCGCGCACGCCTTCCCAGAAGCGCTCGGCTTCGACCGCATCGACAACTTCGCCTCCCAATGCGTTGCGGGCCGCCTTCACGGCGCTTTCGGCACCTGAAAGCCGCACCGCGAGCGTGCCAGTGCGCCAGGCGCTCGCCGAGATCGGCAGTGGGCGGCCGGACCACTCATTGAGCTTGCGCACGGCGTCGGTGCCGCTCATTTCGAACTTGAGCGTGGCCTCGGCCGCCGGTCGCGGCAGCACCTTGACCGAAACATCCATAATCAGTCCGAGCGTGCCGAGCGAGCCCGCAATCAGGCGCGCCACGTCATAGCCCGCCACGTTCTTGACGACTCGCCCGCCAAAGCGAAGAATCTCGCCGTGGCCGTTCATCATCGTCACGCCGAGGACGAAGTCGCGCGCGGCCCCGGCCGGCGCTCGGCGCGGCCCGGCAATGCCGGCCGCGAGACAGCCGCCGAATGTGGCCGCAGGGCCAAAATGTGGAGGCTCGAAGGCAAGCATTTGATTGCGTTCGGCGAGTGCCGCCTCGATCTCGGCGAGTGGCGTGCCACAGCGCGCGGTGATGACGAGCTCGGCCGGATCGTACGAAACGATGCCGCTGTACGCGCGCGTATCGAGTATTTCCCCGGAGAGGCCTTGGCCGTACCAGTCCTTGGTGCCGGCGCCACGCAGACGCAGCGGGCGTTCGTTCGTTGCGGCCGCGCGGATGCGCTCGGCCCACTGCGCGACGATGTCGTCCTCTTGCATGGCTTCCCGCTTCGTCGTCTCGTTCAACCGGTTGCCCGGCTTTTTGTTCAGGTGTTGGGGTTAC
>JAXDQB010000074.1:0-4146 GCA_034668065.1 Paraburkholderia sp. | reverse complement strand
AGCATGAGGATCACTTCGTTGCTGTAGAGCGGCAGCGCACGGCGCAGCGCCGAGGGCAGGATCACGCGCCGGTAGACGGTGAAGCGCGACATGCCGTACGCCCGTGCGGCCTCGATTTCGCCGTAGGCCGTCGCCTTGATTGCGCCCGCGAAGATTTCAGTCGTATAGGCGCAGGTGTTCAGCGAAAACGCCAGCAGCGTGCAATGCATGCCGTCGCGGAAGAATTCGTCGAGGAGCGCATGCGAGTGCACGATTTCGAGGCTGTAGAGGCCTGTGTAGCACAGCAGCAGTTGCACGTAGAGCGGCGTGCCGCGAAAAATATAGGTGTAGAGCCAGACGCTGCCCGAGAGCAGGCGGTTTTTCGACACACGGGCGACCGACAGCGGAACTGACAGGCAAAAGCCGATGCCTATCGAGACAACGAGCAGCCAGAGCGTCACGGCGAGCCCGGTGAAGCGGTAACCGTCGGTAAACAGATAGTTGCGCCAGTAGTCGTGAATGAGCTCGATCATGGATTTATAACTCGGCTTTGCGTACGCCAATCGAATAGCGCTTCTCGAGCCACAGCAGCACGAAGTTCGAAAGGGTCGTGATTGCCAGATAGATCGCGCCTGCGATCAGGGTGAAGTAGAAAAGGCGCAGCGTGCCCTTGCCGGCGTCTTGCGTCGCCTTGACGATATCGGCCAGCCCGATGATGGAAACGAGCGCCGTCGCCTTCACCATCACCTGCCAGTTGTTGCCGATGCCGGGCAACGCGAAGCGCATCATCTGCGGAAACATGATGCGCGAAAACGTCTTCCAGCCGGTCATGCCAAAGGCCTCGCCAGCTTCGAGCTGGCCGCGCGGCACGGATAGGAAGGCACCGCGAAACGTTTCGGTGAAATAGGCTCCGTAGATGAAACCGAGCACGACGACGCCGGCCACGAATGGATCGATGTCGATTTGATTCCAGTCGAGCAGGTCGGTCAGGTTGTTGAGCCAGATCTGGATGCTGTAGAAAAGCAGCAACATCAGCACAAGGTCGGGCACGCCGCGCACGAGTGTCGTGTAGGCGGTGCCGAAGCCGTACGTGAGGCGGTTTCTCGAGAGCTTCGCCGCCGCGCCCAGCAGGCCGAGCACGAACGCGAGCGCAAGCGAGAGAATTGCGAGCTTGGCGGTCTGCCAGGTGCCGGCGAGGATCAGCGGGCCGTAGCCTTGAAGGAACATGTTAAAAGTTGGAGTCCTTGAACCGATGCGCGAACTACAAATTCTAGATGGCCAAAAATGGCTTCAAAAAGCGCGAATTTTACCCGATGGGGTGGCGCGCGCCATTGCGGCGAACCCTGGCGCGGCCCGCGGCGCTGGTGGCGGCCGGCGAGAGGCGCCAGGTTGGGGCTGGGTTGCGAGCGCATGGCCGAGGCGAAAAACGGGTGCGGGCGAAAAGGGGGGGTGACGCGGGGGGAGGCTGGGGGAAGCGGAAGCGGGTGTGAAGCGCAGGTGAACCGGAGAGGGGGCGACTAGCCACCGCCCCGGAGCCGACGAGCCGGGCGCGCTGAAAGGATGCCGCAGCGCCGCAAGGCGTGCGGTGTTGCCGGGAAGCGGCGCCCGCGCAAGCGGTGCGCGGGGCAAAGCGTCTCGCTTAGTTCGCGGAGGCTGCGTCGGACGCGGTGCCGCGCCGCTTTTCCCAATGCTCGTGCATCTTTTCGTGCCGCGCCTCCATCTTTGCGAGGCGTTTTTTGATCACGGCGCTGACAGTCGTTTTCTGCTGGTCGTTCAGGCTGTCATAGAAGGCGAGCCATGCTGTCACCATCTGTTCACGCAGTTGCTGGTTCTGCTGTTCGAACTTCTGATGGTCGGCGTGCAGTGTGTCCAGGTCGAGAATCGACTGCTGCCGCGCTGCCATTAATTGCTGCCGCATCTGCTGGTGATTGGCGTGCATGGCTTGACGGGTCTGCTTCATGGTCGCCAGTGCGCTCTGCCATTTCTGTTCTTGCTCGGGCGTCAGCTTCAGTTGCGTGTGCAGCGCTTCGAGCCGCCGCATCATGAACGGCGCGCCTCCGTGGCCTCCGTGGCCGCTGCCCGGCTCGCTTTGGTCATGCTGGTTGCCCGCGGGCATGCTGTCGCCGGCGGCATAAGCGGCGCCGAACGTCATGGCAAGCGCTGCGCACGCAACGGCCAGAAAACGCGACGACGTACGGAAAATCGGGTTCATCGAGAACTCCTGTGAATGAGGGAGGATGATCCAGATGGCGGTGCGCAAACGCAAGAGACGCCATCGCCAGTGACGGTAGACTAGCTACGGGGCGAAGCACGCGTGTTACGCCAGCGTAGAGGGCAATTACGCGGCGTTACGCACAGCTTTCGCCGTAACCTCCGGTAACCCTTTCCGCCGGCCGCCGCTCTCGGGCGGATGCGGCTCACGGTAGACTGCTCACCATGGCTACTCAAATCCTTATCGTCGACGACGACGCCGAACTGCGCGACTTGCTGCGCGATTACCTCGTTCGCCAGGGCATCGAAGTATCGGTGCTGCATGATGCCGCGAACCTCGAGCGGCGGCTCGAGCGCGAGCGTCCCGACCTCATCGTGCTCGATCTGATGATGCCGGGTGTCGACGGGCTGACGGCGCTGCGCAAGCTGCGCGCGTCCGGCGACGACATTCCCGTGATCATGCTGACGGCCCGCGCGGACGATGTCGACCGCATTGTCGGCCTCGAGCTCGGCGCGGACGATTATCTCGGCAAGCCGTTCAATCCACGCGAGCTGCTCGCGCGTGTGCAGGCAGTGCTCAGGCGCCGCCGCACGGTGCCCTCGGCCGCGCCTGAGCAGCGCGAGCCGCTCGCCTTCGGGCGCTTCGTGCTCGACTTCGAGACGCGCACGCTGCAGATGGACGGCCGGCCCGTCACGCTCTCCGGGAGCGAGTTCGCGCTGTTGAAGATCTTCGTGAACCACCCAATGCGCACGCTCACGCGTGAGCGGCTGCTCGAGTTGCTGCACGGTCCCGAGTACGACGGTACCGACCGCGGCATCGACGTGCAGGTGTGGCGCCTGCGCCGCATCCTGGAATCCGATCCGTCGATGCCGCGCTTCGTGCAGACTGTGAGAGGCCGCGGCTACGTGTTCGTGCCGAATGGCGAATCCAATGCGCCGGCCAATTGATTCACTGTTTGGACGGCTGGCTCTGCTGGTCGTCACCGCACTGCTGATTTCGCACTTTGCCTGGTTCATGCTGATCCGCATGGAGCGAAGCGACTCCCAGGCGCGCTACGCCGTCGAGGAGGCGGCGTTTCTCGTGGAGGCCGTGCGCGAGCGCGCGGCGCGCGCTCCGAACCAGCCGCTGCCCTCGCGCGTGCGCCTCGTCGACCTTGCGAGCACCAACGTGCCGTCGGAGCAGGACGATCTGGCGGTGTCGCTCAAGCGCTTTGTCCACGACTTCCGTGACCGGATGCCGGCGGGCACTCAGCTGCGCGTCGCGCCGCTGACGCAGCCGCCCGCACTCTGGATTCACGAGCCCGGCGACACCCATTGGATCGTCGTTCCGATGCTTGCGCTGCATCTGCCGCGTCCGTTCGACCGGATGATCCTCTGGCTGACGCTGATCTTTTCGACAGCCGTCATGTGTGCGCTCTTTGTCGCCTGGCGACTGCAGCAGCCGCTCGCCGCCCTTGCGAATGCCGTGGTCCGCTTTGGCCGGGGGCAGCCGGTGCCGCCCGTGCCCGAGCGCGGGCCGCGCGAGTTGCGAGAGCTTACGCTCGGCTTCAATCAGATGGTTCGGGAAGTGTCGCGCGCGGAAAAAGATCGCGCGATCATGCTGGCCGGCATCGCGCACGACCTGCGCACGCCGCTCGCACGCATGCGGCTTCGTGCGGAAATGATGGAAGACGATAAGCTGCGCGGCGGCGTGGTGCGCGATGTCGATTCCATGACACACATCGTCGGCCAGTTCCTTGTCTTCGCGCAAGACGGGGTGGACAGCAGTGATTTGGTCGAGGTCGATGAGCAGTGCGAGCGGCTTGCGCGCAGCTATCGCGCTGTGATGCCGGGCGCCCCTGCCGTCCAGACGGACCTCGCGGCCGGGGTGGGCTTTCGTCTGCCCACTGCGACGCTCGATCGCCTCCTCTCGAATCTGCTCGACAACGCGCACGCCTACGGCGCGCCGCCCATTCT
>JAXDQB010000073.1:0-2959 GCA_034668065.1 Paraburkholderia sp. | reverse complement strand
CGTATAGCCGCGCAGGGATCATGTGAAGCGACCCCCGCAGCCGACCGCAAAACGGGAGAACAGTCGCAGAGGATTTGCATAAGGCCTTGAGCACAGCTGGTGAACATGCGCCTTTCGTGCTGGTTGGGCAGTCGTTGGGCGGTACTAACATCATGACCTACACGAAGTATTTCGGTGGAGATGTCGCAGGTCTCGTATTCGTAGATGCATCGCATCCAGGCCAGGTGCAGCGGCTTAGGGCGGTGATGCCGCAGTCGGACTCGGTCATAGCAAAGCTCGGCGCAACGCTGGCTTGGTCCGGTGTGGTGCGGGCGGTGGCCCCAGGCCTTGTTCCGCAAGCACCGCATCAGAGCGTACGTGACGTTGCTACGGTTCTGGCCTACGCCCCCACGTCGCTGGGTCCAATGCTTAATGAAAACGACGCTCTGGGTGAGACGCTCGCGGAAGCTGGGACTCTCCGTCAACTCGGCAATCAGCCGATATTCGTACTAACGGCGATGGCCCCGTTCTCCAAGGCGGCTCTTCACAAGCCAGAGCCGCTGGCATTTCGAGCAAGCTTCACTATGTCACCGCACCGCATGACATACGCCGCAGTCGGGTTATGACAAGGAACTCCGAAAAGGGCGAAACGTTTTCGTTCGAGGCTGAAACTGGGCTTGCGCTATGCGGCTCCACCACAGCGATGACCGCTCTCCCGCATGCGCGATTTTTCAAGCAGACGCACAAAGAAGGAAAGCATCGCTTTCTGCTCGGACTGATCCACAGGGCCAAGCGTGAGTCGACCGTCCACGAGCTGCACATAGGGCGCAGTCTCGTGGAACTGCTGGCAGACCAGATAGCGCAATCCTCTTTCTATCGCATCGAGGAGGGACTCGTCGACGAAGCGGTTCCGGATCGGCGGATATTTTCGCAGCATGCCGACCTGATAGACGATGTCGAGGAATGAGGCGCGATCGAGGTGAAGGCTCTGCGGCGCGAAGCCAATGACCTCCAGAAACCCGGCGAGCATTGGTGAATGCCGGGTCCAGTCATCTGGCGATGTCGAATAGCTCCGTGCCTGTGGGATAAAGCGAGTCCCATGAATTCGAGAATCCCGCGCCGAGTACGAACGTGATGTTAAGCGCGGGCGGACGATCTCTCCTGTCCAGGGCCGACAAGGTACTCGCGAAGCTCTCCACTGAGTCTTTTCCCAAATCTGCTCCCCGACAGTGTGGCGAACTGTTCATCAATCAAGGCTGCTGGCAGTAGCAAAAAGCAATAGTGAAATGTGACGGCCTCCGTCGCGAAAAGTCTTGTACATGCCGGGGCCTTTCGCTAGAGGGACGGTATGCGTGATGACGAAGGATGGGTATCTGTCCCTCCTGGATTCGCCGCAGGAGATCGTCGGTCCAGCGGTTGACGTGCGTCTGCCCCATTCGCCACGTCAGTCCCTTGTTCATGGCGCGGATCTTCATTGTTGCGCCCTGTTCGTTGCGCGGCGATGGCGCGATGGGTGCTGGAGAGGTACGCCAAAGGGGGCGGGCGATTGTCACGCCCCGCCGCCTTCGTTCTTCGGCGACGGCTTGGTCTCTGACAGGTCGTCTTCGTTAACTTCGGCTTGGCGCACCGTCGTGCCATCGTCGCCGCTCTCGGAAATGTCGGTTTCGAATGTCCCTGCTTGGTCCGCCTGGCCCTTGTCCGCATCATCTGGTTGTTTCGTGATCGGTTTTTGCTCCTTCGTCGCCATGATTCACTCCTTGCGTTTGGATGCCGTTTCGCCATTACCGCCATTGCGCAAGCGGAGGAACGGCAGCGTGCGTGCGTAATGCGTCGCGCGCTTAGCGAGTTGAGCAATCGCCATGCCGCTATGCTCCCAGTCCGGCAAGAACGCCGACGGCCCTTGCCTATGGAACTACGTTGGCATCGACGGCTGCACGAACTGGCCGGTTTGGAGAGGAAATTGACGCGCCCTCGATGGAGGGCAATCGACCCACATCAGCCAGGAACGCTCGTTGCGAAGAGCATAGAGGCCGTGCGTTGTGCCGGCTCGACTTGCCGCGACATGCGGCGCAGGAGAACTTCATGACGACTGACCCGCGGGAACATTTGGTTGACTGGGTAAGAGACGCCTATGCAATGGAGAAACAAGCCGAATCGATGCTCAAATCACAAGCCTCTCGGCTCGACCATTACCCGACACTCAGACTGCGCATCGAGCAGCATCTCGACGAAACCCTATCCCAACAAAGGCTGCTCGCAGGCTGCCTCGACCGTCTCGGCAGCAGTCCGTCGGCGATGAAGGACTTGACCGCGCGCATTGCGGCGTTCGGGCAAGCGGTCGGCGGGATGACAATGACTGACGAAGTTGTCAAGGGCGCCATGAGCGGCTACGTGTTCGAGCAGATCGAGGTGGCCGCGTACACCGCACTGATCGAGGCGGCAAGGGCGGTCGGCGACGTAGAAACGCTGCGCTGCTGTGAGACGATCCTCCCCCAAGAGGTCGAAATGGGGCGGTGGTTGCTGGATCACCTGCCAGAGGTCGTGAACGAGTACCTCGCGCGCTCAACCGTCGGCGTAGAGGCGAAGCGCTAACGCCCCGGAGGTTGCTATGACGTCCGACGAAGTGCTCGCGCTGTTTGAGCGGGGGCACATTGAGGCCCGGCCTTTTGATCTCGATGAGATCGTTGCAGGTTTCGCCGGCTGGTTGGCTCACCGGTGGGATGGCCTGAGCAAAGAGGAAATCTCGCTGCTGACGAGCGTAGGGGCCACGCTGTGGCGGGAGGGCGATGCGTGGCCGAAGACGTGAAAAAACCCGCGCAAAGCCGATATTAAGGGCGCGGGCTTGCGACTCACCCGGACCTTTTTCTGAAAGGCTAGACTGATGTTCCAATCCGCACCTCCAACTTTTTCTTCGATAAATACCATAAAGTCCCATCCCGTAAAGCTCGTCCCTATGGGCGCTTAAGCTTGCGAGTGAAAA
>JAXDQB010000072.1:0-5188 GCA_034668065.1 Paraburkholderia sp. | reverse complement strand
AAGCCGGTGTCGCTGCAGGTCGAATCGAATCTGAGTCAGGAGCAGTATGACATCGTGTTGATGTAGATTTTTTACTTTATGGAATCAAATAGCCCCCGGACTAGCGAACAAGCTCAGCCGTCCGCTCGCGTAACCTGCCAGGATGGCACGGTCGTCTGGGCTCCATGCTAAAACACTGACCGCCACATTCTCACTCTGACTCGCGACGCGCCTTTGCGAACTTGTATCGTAGACCGCCACCACGCCGTCGTCGCCTCCGCTCGCCATACGCGGGTCGGCATGGCTAAATCCGATGGTGTTAATGCGCGCCGTATGCGCCGATACAGTCAAGGGCTCCGAGCCCTGCGGTCCGGCACCGGCAAAATCCCAGATGACAAGCGATGCACCGGCCCCCGTGGCGAAGTAGCGACTGTCGTGCCGCCATGCCATTGCCGTAACTTTCGTCGGATAGCCGCTCATCTGAAAATCTTCGGCACTTTTAGCGTCCCAGAGGTGAATAGCGTTTTCCTGGGTGGACGCGGCGAGCGTGCGCCGATCCGGGCTCACGGTTAGCTGCAGCAGCGAGCCCTTCCATTCGTAGACGCGCACCGGCTTGGCCACATGGGCACGCCAAACCTCGACGCCCCCGTAGCACGATGTCATGAGCGTGTCCTCGCCCCGCCAGAACAAACCGGTCAGCGTACTCGAAGCCGGTTCGAACGCATACAGTTCGTCGCCATGCGCATCCCACAGGCGTAATTCGCGTCCCGCGGTCGTCCCGAGAATTCCCCGTTCCGACCAAGCCAGGTTTTGAACCCAGCCGCGACCCGCCTTCAATCGACGCAGTTCCGTACCCTCATCCGGCGCCCATAGAGCCGCAGTGTTGTCCAGTCCGCCGCTTGCCAGAATTTGCGAGTCGGGCGACCACCCGAGACTTGCCACGCCCATACCGTGAGCGTCGCGGCCCCAGATGCGGCGACCATCGAGCGCATCGTGAATGGCCAACGTGCCATCCGCATGTCCCACCGCTACCCGTGTTGCGTCCGGCGACCATGCCAACGTGCTGACGTACTCGCTTCCCTGCGCCTCCCACGTGGTCCGCAGCGCCTGTGATTTCTCGGTTCGGCTCATACGAGACACGCTCTGAGGCCTTCTGTCAGCGCTTGACGGTCGAGTTCGCGTCCGATAAACACGATATCGCTGCGCCGCGGCTCATTCGCGTTCCAAAGCCGTTCCGCACTGCTGTCCATCAGCATGTGCACGCCCTGTAGGACGACGCGACGGTTTTCGCCCGCAATATTGAAGATGCCCTTCATGCGATAAATGTCCGCGCCTTTTTCCGCCAGCAGCGGACCGAGCCAATTGTTGAGCTTATGCTCGGACAGCGCTCCTTCCAGGCTAATGCCCACCGAGCCGACGGCCTCATCGTGTGTGTGGCCTGCATTGAATTCGCGGCTGATCAGAGGCGCTATGCGCAGCCCATCGCGCTCGAGCCGCAGATCGAACTCGTCGGGACCGTGCTCCGTAACCAGCGCATACGGACCCGGCTGCGAAATGAGCAGTTGCGCGCTTCGTTCCACGCCCTCTTCGGGAACGCGCAGGCTTACCGGCGTGTTGCCGGCCGTCAGTTTTGCGCTCGCCGGCTGTAACTTGCGCTGCTTGGTAAAGGCGAGGTTCGCGCTCGTCGTCACCTTATCCAGATCTTCCGGAGTGGCACCCTTGGCCGGCATCAACAGCGTGCCGATGGTGCGATCAGGACCGCTACCGTAGCGCAGTTCCGTGAGACCGGCCGGCAATTCCCAGATGCCGGCCCATTCGAACGGATATTCCGGTTCGAGGAACGCCGGTCGATCTTCGAGCACCCGGTTCAGATCAAACCCACCCACATCCATCACAATTTTTACCGGTATATCGGCATTGACCGTGCGGTGGATGCGTGCCAACCCATTCATGGCCTGCAGACGCTGCTCCAACCTGTCCAATTCCGGGGCTGATACGAGGTCGGCTTTGTTAAGCAGGATCACGTCGGCAAAGGCAATCTGTTCGCGCACCTCGTCGGTGTCGTCGATATGCAAGTGCACGTGCTTCGCATCGACCACCGTGACGATCCCGTCCAGCCGGAGCGCTGAGCGGACTTCGTCGTCGACGAAGAACGTTTGACATACCGGACCAGGGTCGGCCATGCCCGTCGTCTCGATCAGGATATGATCGAAACGGTCGCGACGTCGCATCAAGTTGCCCAAGATTCGAATCAGATCGCCGCGCACCGTGCAGCAGATGCAGCCATTGTTCATCTCGAACACTTCTTCATCCGCCTCGATCACGAGCGCATCGTCGATGCCTATCTCGCCAAATTCGTTTTCGATTACGGCAATGCGCAGACCGTGCTTCTCGCTCAGGATACGATTGAGCAGCGTCGTCTTGCCCGCGCCCAAGAAGCCAGTCAGCACGGTGACTGGAACACGTGTGTCGTCCATAGTAGCTCGCTGTTAGTCAAAGGGAAGCGTCCAGGTGCCCGCCAACCCCGGCGGCAGTACACCTGACGGAACGGGCGCGACGATCCGCGAGCGGCCGCTATCGGCCCGACAGGAGCCGATAGCGGCGTCAGTCGAGTTCAGCCACGTGGACACTCCGTGCATGCTATGTTATATCATATCCACTTCTGGAAGAATTTCATTCTGTCGCCGTTCAGGAAAATCAATGAGAAAACTCGCCGCTTCGGCTCACAACCCGGTTCAACATCGATCATCCACCGCGTCAGGGAAGTCGAAAACATCGGGTTGGCATAGAGGAAGGAGCGCGATCGGCAGCCTGGCGAGTGCGCTGATGTTGTTTGCCGTCCATCAGGCAAGCGTCCTTGCCGCCTCGCCGGCTCCCGGCGTGATTAACGCCATCGGCGTGGAAAACGAGTACGCCGACGTCATCGCCCAGATCGGTGGCAAATACGTCCAGGTGAGCGCGATCGAAGCCGATCCGAATACGGACCCGCACACCTTCGAACTCAACCCGAAGGTCGCAGCGCAGATTGCTTCGGCCGACCTGATCGTCAAGAACGGCGTTGGATACGATGCCTGGGCCGACAAGATTATCGCCGCCGCGCCCAACAGCAAACGCAAGGTCATCGACGTTCAGTACCTGCTCGGCCTACCCGACAGCACTCCGAACCCGCATCTCTGGTACGACCCGAAAACCATGCCAGCGGTGGCGAGGGCGGTGGCGGCTGACCTTTGCGCGTTAAATCCCGCGCAGGCGGCTTACTTTCAGGCCAACGTGAAGAAGTTCGACGCGTCGCTCAAGCCATGGCTGGCCGCGATGGCATCGTTCAAAACTCACTACGCGAAAACGCCTGTCGCAGTCACCGAACCGGTCGCCGATTACATGCTCCAAACCGTCGGCACCGACATCACCACGCCATTCAGCCTGCAGGCTGCGATCATGAACGGCACCGATCCCTCGCCGCAAGACGTGACGAAACAAAACAGCCTGTTCACGGACCACAAGGTGAAGGTATTCGTCTACAACCAGCAGGTCACGGATTCGCTCACCCAGTCGTTCCTCAATCTGGCCAAGCAAAACGGCATTCCGGTGGTGGGCGTCTACGAAACCATGCCGACCCCGGGCTTTACATATCAAACGTGGATGCTGGCGGAAGTCGATGCATTAGAAAAGGCCCTGAAAGACAAGGTGTCCACCGAAACCTTGCGGGCCCGCTAAGTGAGCAGCATGTGCCCTGCAGACGAGGTTCTCGCGGTTGAACGGGTGAGCGTCTCGTTCCCGGGGCACAACGTGCTTCATGAGGTGAGTTTCAGTCTTGAAGCGGGCGAGTTCTGCGGTCTGATCGGCTCGAATGGTTCGGGCAAGACAACGCTCCTGCGTACGATCCTCGGCTTCCAGGCGCCGGGCGCCGGCAGCATCAGGATCAATGGAGCGAGTGGCCTAGCCCGTGTAGGTTACGTACCGCAGAAAATCGCGCTCGACCCCTACCTCCCCATGCGTGCACGGGATCTGGTGTCGCTCGGCCTCGACGGCCACCGGCTCGGCTTGCCGTTAGCGTCGAGGAAGCGCCGGGAGGCAGTCGACGAGATGCTCAGCGCCGTGGATGCGAAGCGTTTCGCCGACCAGCGCATTGGCGAGCTCTCCGGTGGCCAGCAACAGCGGGTGCTGATCGCCCATGCGCTGGTTCGCCGTCCCCGGCTGCTGTTGCTGGACGAGCCTCTGGCCAACCTCGATATGCGCAGCGTTGCTGAAATTGTCACGCTGTTGCGCCGCCTTTGCATCGAGCAGCGAATCGCAGTCCTACTTTCGGCGCACGACATGAATCCATTGCTGCCAGTGATGGACCGGGTCGTCTATCTCGCCAATGGTCACGCAGCGAGCGGCCCGACCGACGAAGTGGTGCGCACCGAGGTCCTCAGCAAACTGTATGGCTATCACATCGATGTCGTCCGCGTGCACGGCAGGGTGCTGGTGATTGCCGCCTCCACCGAGGCCGAGATGCTTGCCGCCATCCAGCGCGACCCTGCACGTATCGCCCAGATCCTCTAATTCAAACATGGGCTTCTTGGTCTCACTGATCTTTGAACCGGGCTTTTTCACTAGCGAGCCGGTGCACACTGCGATGATTGTCGGTGGAGGCGCCGCGCTCGTGTCCGGCGTAATCGGGGTGTTCACAGTCATCAGGGGGCAATCTTTCGCGGGCCATGCGCTAGCCGATGTGAGCAGCGCCGGCGGTGCGGCGTCATTCCTGCTCGGAATCAACCCATTGCTGGGATTTTTGATCATGGCGATTCTAGGAGCCGGCGGCATGGAACTCGTTCGCGTGCATCGAGCCCGCGAGCGTGATCTCATCACCGGCGTCGTACTAGGTGCTGGCCTTGGCTTGGCCGCGCTGTTTCTGTACTTCGACGTGACTTCGAAGAGTACGACCGGAGCGGCAATCACCGTCATGTTCGGCTCGATGTTCGCGATGCCCGCATCGATTATTCCGCTCGCGCTGGGGGTCGGCATCGGTGCACTGGTTGCGATCGCCCTGCTTTATCGTCCATTGCTGTTCAGTTCGCTCGACCCGGAGCTAGCTGCGGTTCGGGGCGTGCGAGTACGGATGGTCGGGCTTCTGCACCTGCTGGCATTGGCAATGGCCGTGTCGCTGTCCGCGATCACGGTTGGCGCGATCCTGTCGACGGCACTCCTCATCGGCCCAGCCGCGATC
>JAXDQB010000071.1:0-5843 GCA_034668065.1 Paraburkholderia sp. | reverse complement strand
TGAGATGATGCGCATCCGGCGGCAGACTGTCGAGCATCCATTCGGCACGATCAAGGCATGGATGGGCGCCACTCATTTCCTGACACGGACCATCGAGCGGGTGAGCACGGAGATGAGCTTGCACGTGCTGGCGTACAACATGAAGCGAGTGATCAAGCTACTCGGTTCAGAAGCGGTTATGACGGCGATGCGGGCGTGATGCCCGTACGGGGTTGTTGAGCCTTTGCGATATGTTTGGCTGTGATTTGCGTTCGGGTTGCCGCAATCGAAAAGTTGCGACCTGCGCCAAGCCAGGTTTCGTCAATTCCAAGTCGCCAGCCGTTTTGACACAGTCTGGGCCGGTCAGCGACACGCCGGCAGCCACTTGCGTGCCGCAGCCGTCACTGCGCTGCACAATGACAAAATCAACCTCGAATACGGATACCCGTTTTGCGAGCCGAAACCGCGATCAAGCGCTGCTTGCGGCGGCCGGGCCTCGGCATGCCCGGCGGGGCAAAACGGAAAACCTCAAAACTGATCTTCCGACAACGCGAGCACGCCCTCATCGCCTTTGGCGCTCAGAATTGCCACTTCGAGCGCCGCCGCCTGCGGCAACACGTGCTCAGCGTAAAACCGTGCCGTCGCGATCTTCGCGCCATAGAAAGACCGATCGCTCGCTTCCTCACGCGCCGCCACGAGCATCGCACGCGCCATCTGCCAGCCAGACAGCACGATGCCTGCGAGCTTCAAATAAAGGACACTGCCGGCGAATACGGCGCTTGGGTCGTGCTTGGCGTTGGCCAGCACGAATTCCACAACGGCCGCAAGCGAGCGCGCGCCTGCCCCAAGACGCTCGCGCATTGATACGAATGCGGCCCCGTCATGGGCCGCCAGCGCCTCGACCGTCTCGCCGATGCGCGCAACGAGCTGCATCGCAACCTTGCCCCCGTCGCGCAGCGTCTTGCGGCCGACGAGATCGTTCGCCTGAATCGCGGTCGTGCCTTCATAAATCGTGAGGATGCGCGCGTCGCGATAGTACTGGGCCGCACCTGTCTCCTCGATGAACCCCATGCCGCCATGCACCTGCACGCCGAGGCTCGCCACGTCGATCGAGAGTTCGGTGCTCCATCCTTTGACGATCGGCACCATGTACTCGTAGATGGCCTGGTGCTCTGCGCGCACGGTGGCGTCCGCATGGCGATGCCCGATGTCGCTGTGCGCCGCGGCGACGTAAGCGAGCGCTCGCGCGCCTTCGGTGAGCGAGCGCATCGTCGCAAGCATGCGGCGCACGTCGGGGTGATGGATGATCGTCACGGCGGCCTTCGCCGAACCGTCGGCGGGCCGGCTCTGCACGCGCTCCTTCGCATAGGCGACGGCCTTCTGGTAGGCGCGATCAGCCACCGCGATACCTTGCATGCCAACGGCGAACCGCGCCGCGTTCATCATGATGAACATGTACTCGAGGCCACGGTTCTCCTCGCCCACGAGGTAGCCGAGTGCGCCGCCGTGATCGCCGAACTGGAGCACCGCTGTCGGGCTCGCCTTGATGCCAAGCTTGTGTTCGATCGACACGCAATGCACGTCGTTGCGCGCGCCGAGGGAGCCATCCTCGCCCACGAGAAACTTCGGCACGATGAAAAGCGAAATCCCTTTGATGCCTTCGGGCGCATCGGGCGTGCGCGCCAACACGAGATGGACGATGTTCTGCGCCATGTCGTGCTCGCCCCAGGTGATGAAAATCTTCGTGCCGAAGAGGCGATAGGTACCGTCTCCTTGCGGCTCGGCGCGCGTGCGCACGAGCGCGAGATCGGATCCGGCTTGCGGCTCGGTAAGATTCATCGTGCCGGTCCAAACGCCCGAGATCAGCTTGGGCACGTAGCGCTGCTTTTGCTCAACGCTACCGGCCGTGAGCAATGCCTCAATGGCGCCGTCGGTCAAGAGCGGGCAAAGCGCGAACGAGAGATTCGCCGCGTTCAGCATTTCGATGCACGGCGTTGCGATCAGCTTCGGCAGCCCTTGGCCGTCGTATTCGAGCGGATGCTGTACGCCCTGCCAGCCGCCCTCTACAAACTGACGGAACGCCTGCTCGAACCCGGGCGTTGCCTTGACTGCGCCGTCTTTCCATACACTCGGATGGCGATCGCCTTCGACGTTCAGCGGGGCGAGCACCTCCTCGCAGAGCTTGGCCGATTCTCCGAGCACGGCCTGCGCCGTTTCGAACGTCGCATCTTCGAAGCCAGGCAGCGCACTGACCTCGTCGAGGCCAGCCAGCTCCTTCATCGCGAACAGCATGTCCCGGATAGGCGCGGTGTAGCTCATTGTTGTCTCCTCCGCTGAATATAAAAAAAGGGACGCGTCGCGCCCCTTGTTTTTGCCGTCAGGCGCCCGTGGTACCGGCGCTTTCTCGTTCAGCCAAGCGCGGCGACGAGTTCGGGCACGAGCGAAAACAGATCGCCGACGAGGCCATAGTCGGCTACGCTGAAGATGGGTGCCTCGGCGTCCTTGTTGATCGCGACGATCACCTTAGAGTCCTTCATGCCCGCGAGATGCTGGATCGCCCCTGAAATACCGACCGCCACATAAAGCTGGGGCGCTACGATCTTGCCGGTCTGGCCCACCTGATAATCGTTCGGGACGTAGCCGGCGTCAACCGCCGCGCGCGACGCGCCCAATGCAGCACCGAGCTTGTCCGCCAGCGGCACGAGCAACGCCTGGTAGTTCTCACCGCTTCCAAGCCCGCGACCGCCCGAGACCACGATTTGCGCGCTCGTCAACTCCGGCCGATCCAGCTTCGTCACTTCGCGGCTCACGAACTTCGAGACGCCGCGATCGGGCGCCGCCTCGATTTTCTCGATCGCCGCGCTGCCGCCTTCTGCCACCGCCGCATCGAAGCCCGTCGCGCGCACCGTGATCACCTTGATCGGATCACCCGATTGCACCGTCGCAATCGCGTTGCCCGCATAGATCGGCCGCTCGAAGGTGTCAGCGGAGATCACTGCGGTAATCTCGCTGATCTGCGCCACGTCCAGCTTCGCCGCAACGCGCGGTGCGATGTTCTTACCGTACGCGGTGGCCGGCACGACGATGTGCGAGTAATCCTTCGCCACGTTCAACACCGTCGCTTCGACGTTCTCCGCAAGCCCCTCGGCCAGCTGAGGCGCGTCGGCCAGCAACACTTTCGATACGCCCGAGATCTTCGCCGCGGCATCGGCTGCACCTTGTGCGCTATGTCCCGCCACCAGCACGTGGATGTCGCCGCCAGCGAATTTGCCCACCGCGTGCGCGGCCGCCACCGTATTCAAGGTCGCGCCCTTGATGGTCGCGTTGTCGTGTTCGGCAATAACCAGAATTGTCATCTTGCTCACTCCCCTCACAGCACCTTTGCTTCGCTCTTGAGTTTCTCGACCAGCGTCTTCACGTCCGGCACCATCACACCGGCACTGCGCTTCGGTGGCTCGGCAACCTTCAACGTTTTCAGCCGCGGCGTCACGTCCACGCCGAGGTCTTCGGGCTTGATCGTCTCGAGCGGCTTCTTCTTCGCCTTCATGATGTTGGGCAGCGTCACGTAGCGCGGCTCGTTCAAGCGAAGATCGGTCGTGACCACCGCGGGCAGTGTAAGTGTGAGCGTTTCCGCGCCGCCATCCACTTCCCGGGCAACCGTCGCCCGCATTTGCCCCCCCTCCTCGGCCACCGACACCTTCGAGGCAAACGTCGCCTGCGGCAGATTCGCAAGGGCCGCGAGCATCTGGCCGGTTTGGTTCGAATCGTCGTCGATAGCCTGCTTGCCGAGGATAATGAGCTGCGGCTGCTCCTTGTCGACAAGCGCCTTCAGGAGCTTCGCGATCGCCAGCGGCTGCAGGTCCTCTTGCGATTCGATGAGGATTGCGCGGTCTGCGCCGATAGCCAGCGCCGTGCGCAGCGTCTCCTGCGCCTGAGCGACCCCCGCAGAGACGGCGACGACCTCGGTGGCCACACCGGCTTCCTTCAAGCGCACGGCTTCCTCGACGGCGATCTCGTCAAACGGATTCATCGACATTTTCACATTCGCAATGTCGACGCCCGTTCCATCCGACTTCACCCGGACCTTCACGTTGTAGTCAACCACGCGCTTGACTGGCACCAGAATTTTCATGCACACGCTCCCAAGTTACGAATACGTCAACCAGCAGCCATTATAGCGACAGCGATTCCGGCCACCACTGTGGCCCCGGGTATCGAAAGTCCCCCTTGATGTTGCGCAGCCGATAACGAACGATCGTTTTATTTTAATAAGCTGCGCGGCCCGACGGCAAGTTCGGACTCTCGATCAACGCCTCTAGCCACCTTTAAGCGACACGCGCAGCCATCAACCCGGGCCTGCGGCTCGTTCGCGCGGGCAACCGAAGCAAGTCCGCCATGGGGGAAAAGGAGGGATTCGAACTACACGTCTCAATGCTTAAAGACAGCCCGCTACCGCGGCTCGCCTGGACCACAGCGCGTTATCCTAGCGTAGCGTGCAAATAAGCCATAATAATTAATCGTCGCATTCTAATAACTCATTGCAATTAGAGGCAGGCGACTTGGCTACCGCGGACTACCGCGCGCGCGGACGGCCAAGAGGCGAAACGGTTGTTTCGCACGTCATCGCAATCGCGCCCGCTCATGGCGTCTACTTGGGCAACGACTCATGCTGAGCACTGCCTGCAACCGGTCCGTTTTTGATTGGGGTCATCGAGATGCCTGTTCGAAACAACCTGACCACTACAAAACTCCACACGCCGCACCATCCCGCTCCGTATCCGCCCGCGCCGCCCGCGCCGCCCGCGCGCGACTGCCGCACGGTACGTAGCGCTGAAGGCGTGGAGCTCGCCTTTTATCACTGGCCTGCGCCCCGCGCGCCGCGCGCAACCGTCGCGTTGGTGCACGGCCTCGCAGAGCACGCAGGCCGGTATGAAGCACTCGCCAGGCGGTTGAATTTTGCCGACATCGAACTCGTCGCCGTTGATTTGCGTGGCCACGGGCATTCGCCGGGCAGGCGCACGTGGGTCGCCCGGTTCGACGAGTATCTGTCAGACGCCGAAGCGCTACTCAGCGCCGCCTGCAGCCTCGATATCCGTGCCGGCGTGAAGTGCCCGCACCCGCCCCTCTTTTTGATGGGCCACAGCATGGGCGGAGCGATTGCGGCGCTCTTCGCCATCGAGCGTCTCGACGACTTTGCGCGGCGCAAACGTCCCATCGCGGGCCTCATCCTCTCGAGCCCCGCATTGGCACCCGGCCGCGACGTGCCGCGCTGGATGATCGCGGCAAGTCGTCTCATCAGCAGGGCCTGGCCGGGTTTTCCGACGATGAAAGTCGACCCCCGCCTGCTCGCGCGCGACATCGCCGTCGTCGAAGAAAATCGCCGCGACCCGCTCGTGCATCACGGGAGCGTGCCTGCCCGCACGGGCGCGGAAATTCTTGCAGCGATGGAGCGCATCGAGCGCGGCCGCGCCGCGCTCCGAGTGCCCGTACTCGTCTATCACGGCAGCGACGATAAGCTCACCGAACCTGAAGGCAGCCGCATTTTTGCCGCGCATGCGGGTTCACCCGATCGAACGCTGACGATCTACGAAGGTAGCTATCACGAAACCATGAACGATTTGGACCGCGAGCGCGCAGTCGATGCGCTCATCGACTGGATCGACGAGCGCTCGCCACTCTGAAGGCGCGGCCCTTTTGAGAGGGAGGTGGCTCGGGTGCACCGACGCCACCGTTCAGACCCGCCAGTTCGGCCTGCGTTTTTCGATGAACGCCTGCGCCCCTTCGAGTGCGCTCTCGTCCATGGCATTGCAGGCGATGGTCTGCCCTGCGAGTTGATAAGCCGCCTCGATGTCCATTTCGAGTTG
>JAXDQB010000070.1:0-5085 GCA_034668065.1 Paraburkholderia sp. | reverse complement strand
TCTGCAGCATGCTCGTCTTGATGAACAAGGTAGTCGATGCGTGCTACCCGCAGTCGTCGTGGCCCACTGCCCCTTACCCAACCGGTTGTAATGGCTGCGGATGCAAGGATAAGGGCGGTTGTAATGACTGCGGATGCAAGGGTAAAAAGACCGGACCTTGCTGACGCGCAGACACCTTCCGGGGAAGGCGCAAGGAATTGGCAAGGCTGCTTTAGCTAGACAAAGCATAGCGCCCCACCCATAAGAAACTTTATGAAGCCGGGTCGTCCCCATGTGTCCATGGGACGACCCGGCTTTTTTGTGGAGGTATCGGCTAGCGAAAGAGCGCAACGTGTAGCGATGAGTCGCTCTCGTTCGCTGCCGCATTCACCCGTGCGTTGCGCGAAGATTGTTCTGATAACCGTTGATGGTCATTCGATGCGGACTCCGGCCGAAAAGGTCTGCGCATCGAGGAAATGCGGTGGGTGGGCCGCGCGCCGTTGCCGCTCAGTGCTCAGTTCGCCGCCAGCGGCACATTGGAAAGACCCGATTCGTGGCCGGCAGCGCAGAACGCTCCAGCGCTCAAAACGCGCCATGCATTCAAGGCCAAAATAGACGACGCACGCAAGGCGCTCTTTTTCGCAGAACGCTCGCTTGGGGCACCTGAGCATCATTGCGCCGACGGCGCGGCTAGTGCTTCTTCTGCGCGGCGCAGCCATTCCCGGTTATGTGCCCGCGCGTGGCGAGGCCAGTGTCGGGCATCGTGGACGATCTCCGCGTACAAGCTGCCGGCCCGGCGGCGATCGGCCTCGTTGTCTTGTGCAGCCAGCCACTCGGCAAATAAACAGCGAGGTGCGGCGTCGCTCGCGCAGGCGAGGGCCTGCTCGAAGGCCTCGCGCGTGCCGGGCGCTTCAAGCGCGGCCAGGGTGCGTGCATAAAGCAAGGCCGGTTCGGCCTGCTGACTTGCCTGAGGATTGGCGTCGAACACGCGAGACAGGGTGGCCGCGGTGGCGGCGTGATTGCCGATAGCGAATTGCGCCCGTGCCAGACCGATCAGCAGCGCTGCATCATTGGCAAACGGGCCGTTCGCTGCAGCCTGATAGTGCTCGAGCGCTTCGTGGGCCTCGCCGGCATCCAAGAGCGCTGCACCGAGGCGCATGCGATGTTCAACGGTGGGAGCACGGTCGAAGTTGGAGCGTGCCTCGCGCACGGCCCGATTCGGATCGACCAGCTGACTGACGGCCCGCGAAGCTGCCCGGGCCCCGTGCGACTGGCGCAGGCTGGGCAGGTAGATGGCAAAGAAATACACCGCGCTGCCCAGCATGGGGAAAGCGAACAGGATAAAAAGCCAGTAAATACCGTGTCCGTTGCGCACCGCGTGCACGGCGAAATACATTGCAACGAGAACGTGAAGACCGATTCCGAAATATGACATGTGTACGCGACTTGATGGCCGGTGACAGCGACGGCTTCGAACGCACGCGCTGATTTGCCTCGCGATTATGACAGAGGCGCGCTCGGGGTAACGTTCACCGGAAAACGGCAAATTATCCACGCAAGCGGCCTCGACCCTCCGAATTGCGGCCTCAACTTTCGGCGGTCCTGAATACCGCCACGGCTGCCGACAGCCGCCGAGCCTGCTCCTCCAGCGAATTCGCCGCGGCCGCGGCCTCCTCGACGAGCGCGGCATTCTGCTGCGTGACTTCATCCATCTGCGATACGGCGCGGTTGACCTGATCGATGCCCGTGCTCTGCTCCATCGCAGCCGATGCGATTTCGCCCATGATCGAGCTCACGCGCGTAATTGCGTTGACGATCTCGTCCATCGTCGTTCCCGAGCGCTCGACGAGCTGCGCGCCGGATTCGATACGTCCGGTCGATTCGCCGATCAGCGTCTTGATCTCCTTCGCGGCCGCGGCACTGCGTTGGGCCAGCGAGCGGACTTCGCTCGCGACGACGGCGAAGCCGCGCCCCTGCGCGCCCGCTCGGGCGGCTTCGACGGCCGCGTTGAGCGCAAGGATATTCGTCTGGAATGCGATGCCCTCGATCACGCCAACGATGTCGGCGATCTTGTGAGAATCTCCGACGATTGCGTGCATCGTATCGACCACCTGCCGGTTCAGCTCGCCGCCTTGTGTGGCCAGGCTCGAAGCGCCATGCGCCAGCGCGTTCGCGTGCTTGGCATGGTCGGCCGTTTGTTTGACTGTCGACGTCAGCTGTTCCATGCTGGCGGCCGTCTCTTGCAACGAGGCAGCCTGCTCTTCGGTGCGCTGGGACAGATCGGTGTTGCCTGACGCGATTTCGCTCACACCGGTATCGATCGCGTGAGTTCCCTGGCGCACGGTGTCGACTGTCTGAATCAGGGCGTCGCGCATTCGTCGAAGCGCCGTGGTGAGTTTGCCGACTTCATTGTTGCTTGCCGCGGCAATGCGACCAGTCAGATCGCCGCGCGCAATGCGCTCGAACTGTTCGATCGTTGCGTCCACAGGGTGAACGATCGCCCGCATCAGCATGATGCGCGCAAGCCACGAGCACGACAGCGCCAACGCGATTCCAACCGCTACAGCGATGCTGACTACAGAAAAACGCGTTTGCGCGTCGCGGTAAAGCTGCGCTCCGCTGCTTACGTGAAGCCGTTCGAGCGCAAGCATTGCCTTTTCGTAGCCGTTGTAAAGCGAAGGGAGTTTGTGCGACTGAAATTCCATGAACGTGTTGCGCTCACCCGCGCGCAACGCCGCGGTTGCTGGTTCGATGCCGTTTTGCAGGAGTGCTGCGCGCTTGGCCATCATTGCCTGAAGAAGGGGCTGCACTGCGTCGTCCCGCCCTGCAATGCGCTCATAGTCAGCGAGCAGGTCATTCGAATTTTTCAAATAGTTGTCCAACCGCCCAAGCACCGCGTCGGCGCCTTTTTGATCGTTGAGATCGGAGAGCGATGCATACGTTGCGAGCGCAAGCCGCAAACGCAGCAACTGTCCAGAACTACCTTCGAGATCGGCGACGGCGGGCGTGTCCACCGTGTACATTTGCTGCAAAGACGCATTGCTGGAGAGCAACGACAGCAGCCCCGCAGCCGCTCCGATCAGCATGGAGAGCGCAAACATTGCAACCAACGCCGTCAAACTTGCGCGAATCGATAGATTTTTCAACGCCAGCTACCTCCTCGGCGTGCGATCGTTACTTGCGGTCGCGCCGATCCGTGGTGAACGTGAGCCAATGCAGCTTCTTTCGCTGTTCAGTGGGGGACGGGAGCCCGACATTTCGCCGGTCAATTGATTGACGGCTGACTCAGCAAGAACTTGAGATCTGTACGGGAAATCACGGACGAGGCCCGCGAGGGTGCTTCCAGTTGCGTGGAAGCCCCCCACAGGCCCGATTTCAGACGAGCTTGCCGAGTTGTTCGGCTTTCAGCTCATGGCTCTCGGATTCGAGAGAGCGGTCCGGCCGCATCGTGAACGAGAGAACGATGCCCAGCGCCATCAACGCCATGGAGATGATGAACGGAAGGTTCCAGTTCCCGGTGCGGTCGATCAGCCAACCGCCGATGACGGGGCTGATGATCGCGGCCAGCGCCGAGCCGGTGTTCATGACGCCGCTCGCGATGCCCGAGTGCCTCGGGGCGATGTCCATCGGCACTGACCACATCGGCCCGATCGTCATCTCATTGAAGAAGAAGCCGGCACTCAGGCACAACGCGGCGATCGTGACCGAAATGTTGGACATCAGCATGATCGGCGCGAGCGAGAGGAGCGTGAACAGCATGCAGACGCCCACCATCATGTTGCGTGCCATGCGCACGTTGCCGCTCTTGCGCAAGATCGAGTCGGTGAGCGTACCCCCGAGCCAGTCGCCGAGCACTCCGGCGAAGAACACCCCTGAGGCGAAGAGCGCCGAGTTGGCGAGCTTCATGTGGTAGTTGTGCAGGAAGTACTGCGGAATCCAGCCGAGGAAGAGCCAGAGGACCCAGCCGTAGCAGAAGTAGACGGCCGTCACGGGCGCCATGCGCACGAGCAGGCGCCGCCACGGCGTGGGCGGCCGTTCCTTGCTGCCCGAATACGCAGCGAGTTGCGCGCATTCGCTCTCGGTGATGCGGGGGTGATCGCGAGGGTTGTCGCGGAAGTACCAGATCCAGACCAGAGCCCAGGAGAAGCTCACCACGCCGGTGACAATGAACGCGCCGCGCCAGCTCGTCGCCAGCATAAGCCAGACGATGAGGGGCGGCGCGACGGCATTGCCGATACGCGATGCGGCGTGCGTGGTGCCCTGCGCCAGGCCCCGTTTTTCAGGCGGCATCCAGTTCGACATGGCGCGCGTTGCCGTGGGGAACGTCGCGCCTTCGCCGAGGCCGAGCAGCAACCGGGCGATCAACATCGAGACGAAGCCGCCCGCAAGCCCGGTCAGCACCGTCGCGCCTGCCCAGATGAGGGCGCACAGTGTGAGCGTGCGACGCGGGCCGAACCGGTCGCCGAGCCATCCGCCAATGATTTGAAAAACGAGATACGGATAAGCGAAAGCGGAAAACACAAGGCCAATCTGCGTATGCGACAAATGCAGTTCGGCACCGAATGCGCTCGCGGCGGTACTGACGTTCACGCGGTCGACATACGTGATGAAATACATCACGCACAGCAGCAATAGCACGCGGATGGTGGCTCGACGAAACATCATCGTCTCCTTCTAGATAGCGCTATGTTGGCGGGCGCTCAATGAGTACGCCCTCAGCAAACTGGCTTCGCCGATTGTTCAGGAGTCCTGATCAATACGGGAGCGTACTGCCTTGGATGAAGGCTGGTCAGGGAATGACGCGTCGATAGGGGGGTGTCATCTGTTGTCTCCGTTTGTTATGTTTGGCTTTCAGTCAGGCAGATCGTTCTCGCGTCCGCCCGTTGTCAAAACAACTGCTATTTCACTGCGGGTTTCAACTGCTAGCCAGCGCCGCCGAAAGCACGCGGGCAACGTGCCGCGCCTGCTTGTGTGCGCCGTCGGCGATTTGATGACGGCAACTGGTGCCGTCCGCCACGATCAGCGCGTCGCCTGCTTGACGCACTGCGGGCATGAGAGAAAGCTCGGCCATCGCCATCGATGTGGCGTAGTGCTCGGCTTCGTAGC
>JAXDQB010000069.1:0-5101 GCA_034668065.1 Paraburkholderia sp. | reverse complement strand
CGTTCCGGCCGGTTTCAGGCGGATTGCCGACCCATTGGAGCCCGAACGAAACTGACTCGAATGAACCGGCAGTCAAGCAGGAATTACACACATTGTTGCCCGCCTTCCGCTAATGCGCCGTGCGCCGTGCGCCGTGCGCCGTGCGCCGTGCGCCGTGCGCCGTGCGGCGCGCAAGCGCAGCCTGCGCATCAGATCCCCGTATCAGATCCCCATTTAGACCGTTCCGAGCTCCCGCCGCAGGAACTCATGGAAGTGCTGCATGCCGTCTTCCATCGGGCTTTGATATGGCCCCGCCTGGGACTCACCTCGTTCCATCAGCGCAAACCGGCCGGCATCCATGCGTTCGGCGATCTCATCGTCCTCGCGCGCGGTTTCCATGTAGGCGGCCCGTTCGGCTTCGACGAATTCGCGCTCGAAGAGGGCGATTTCCTCAGGGTAATAGAACTCCACGATGTTCGTGGTCTTGCGCGTGCCGCGCGGGATCAGCCATGACACCACGAGCACGTGCGGGTACCACTCGATCATGAGGCCAGGGTAATAAACCATCCAGATCGCGCCATACTCGGGCGGGCGGCCGCTGCGCACGCGCAAGACCTCGTCATGCCACTTTCGGTAGACGGGGCTACCCGCCTTGGCAAGACCCGCGTGCACGCCGACCGTCTGCACGCTGTACCAGCTGCCGAACTCCCAGGTCAAATCGTCGCAATTGACGAAGCTGCCGAGCCCGGGGTGGAATGGGGCGACGTGATAGTCCTCAAGATAGACCTCGATGAAGGTCTTCCAGTTGTAATTGCACTCATGCACTTCAACGTGATCGAACATATAGTCCGAGAAGTCGAAGTGTCGGCGCGTGCCGAGGTTCGCGAGATCTTTCGCGACGTCCCGGCCCGCGGTCTCGAAAAGTAACCCGTGCCAGTTCTGCAGGCGCGTGGCACCGAGATTGAGGCAGGGGTTGTCGGCGAAATGCGGCGCGCCCAACAGTTCGCCGTCGAGGTTGTAGGTCCAGCGGTGCAGCGGACAAACGATGTTCCGGGCCTGCCCGCGCCCGTTCAGCATGATGGCTTGCCGATGTCGACACACATTCGAGAGCAACTCGATTTCCGAACGCTCGTTGTGCACCAGCACGCGGCCCTCGTTCTCGCTGGGCAGCGCAAAATAGTTTCCGGCTTCGGGCACCATCAACTCGTGCCCGACGTAGCGGGGACCCTTTTTGAAAAGTACGTCCAGTTCGCGCGCGAGAAGCGCTTCGTCAAAGTAAGCCGTGACTGGCAGCTGGCTCGAAATTGCCTTGAGCTGCAATGCATTGCTCAGATTGGACATTCCCACTCCCGATGAAGACGTGAAAGCAGTGAACAACCCAACCATCGAAGATTCGATTCGGGGAGCCGGCGATTATACCCTTTCCCCTCCCCTTGGGGCGGTTAAGTCCATGATTGCGGTAAAAAACCGCGTGCGCGTTCGCTGTACAGCCGGGGTCGTCTCGAGACTTGTCTATCGTTTGAAAGCTCAAAGAGGGGGAACCGAAACCTCAGCCAGAATTCGTGCGGGCAAGTTGCCTATGGGCTACGTGTTGCTGCACCTCTATCGATTTGGCATCCGCGCAACACTGTCCCTTCCAATTCTCTTCCAATTCATTACGCAGGCCACGAGCCGACGGGGCCTGGCGGGATTATTGCTCCCTGTAACGTAAAAATGGAGTGCCCAAAGCAACGGGGATGGGGCTGCATTGGTCCTTTTGCCGTAGAATGTTCGACTTGTTTTCGAATTCACCCTATTTCGATGGCGAAAACCGCATCCCAGGATGGCCCTGCTGTGCCCGCGCAAAGCGGTCAGGTCAGCGATTCGCCGCTGCCCGAGAACTATGAAGCAGCGGTCGAGGAGCTGGAGCAGCTGGTCGCTCGAATGGAGGGCGGCGCATTGAGCCTCGAGGAGTCACTCGCCGCGTACCGTCGTGGCGCGGCGCTCGTAGGATACTGTCAGCAACAACTGGAGAAGGTGGAGCAGCAAGTGCGCGTCCTCGATGGCGAGACGCTAAAGCCGCTGCCCGCCGGCACCCCTGCCGCGGACGGCGGAGACGACATATGACTTTTGATGAATGGATGCGCGCGGTGCTCGCGCGTGTCGAGATTGCGCTAGAACATTACCTGCCCGGTTCGCAGACCGAGCCGGCGCGGTTGCATGAGGCGATGCGCTACGCTGCGCTCGGGGGCGGCAAGCGCGTGCGTCCGCTCTTGGTCCATGCGGCCGGCGAGTTGACGGGCGCGCGCCGGGAAGCGCTCGAAGCGGCTTCGGCTGCGATCGAGATGATCCACGTCTATTCGCTTGTGCATGACGACATGCCTTGTATGGATGACGACGAACTGCGTCGCGGCAAGCCCACCGTCCACGTCCAGTATGACGAGGCGACGGCGTTGCTCGTCGGCGACGCTTTGCAGGCGCAGGCATTTGTTGCACTCACCGACGAGGCGGCGCTGGAGATGCGGGCTCAGGCGGCGCTCGTTCGCGAGCTTGCGTTCGCAAGCGGCTCGTTAGGGATGGCGGGCGGTCAGGCCATCGATCTGGCAAGCGTGGGGCTGACGCTGACGCGGCCACAGCTCGAGACGATGCATAGAATGAAGACGGGCGCGCTGTTGCGCGCGGCGGTGCGCATGGGAGCGCTTGCGGGCACGCAGCCCAGTGCCGATGCGCTGCGTGCGCTCGATACCTACGCTGCGGCTGTCGGGCTGGCGTTCCAGGTGGTGGACGATATTCTCGATGTGACGACCGATTCCGCTACGCTCGGAAAAACGGCGGGCAAGGACGCGAAGGATGGCAAGCCGACCTACGTGTCGATGATTGGCCTCGATGCCTCGCGGGCGCTCGCCGCACAATTGCGCCGCGAGGCGCATGATGCGCTTGCTTCTTTTGGAAAGCGTGGGCAGCGCCTCGCGGAGCTGGCCGACCTGGTCGTGAACCGGGTGAGTTGAATGCGAAGCCCGCTGGTGCGCACCGATGCTACGGGGTGCGCGAGAAAAAAGCGGGCGCATAAGATTTCCTACAATGGAACGACGATGTACGACTTGCTGAAAACTATCGACGATCCGGCGGACCTGCGCCGCCTCGACCGTCGCCAACTGAAGCCGCTTGCTGACGAGCTGCGTGCGTTTGTGCTCGACAGCGTGTCGCAGACGGGTGGGCATTTGTCGTCCAATCTCGGCACGGTCGAGCTGACGATCGCGCTGCACTATGTATTCGACACGCCGGGCGATCGCATCGTCTGGGACGTCGGCCATCAGACTTACCCGCACAAGATTTTGACCGGGCGTCGTGACCAGATGCATTCGCTGCGCCAAAGCGGCGGTATTTCGGGTTTTCCTCGCCGCTCCGAATCGGAGTACGACACGTTCGGCACGGCTCATTCGAGCACGTCGATCTCGGCCGCGCTCGGCATGGCTGTTGCGAGCAAGCTGGCGGGGGAGAATCGTTTTTCGATCGCCGTCATCGGCGACGGCGCCATGACCGCCGGCATGGCGTTCGAGGCCATGAATCACGGCGGGGTCTGCGACGATTTGCCGCTTCTGGTGATTCTCAACGACAACGACATGTCGATTTCACCGCCCGTCGGTGCGCTCAATCGTCACCTTGCTCGGCTGATGTCGGGCCGTTTCTACGCCGCTGCGCGCGCGGGTGTGGAGCGCGTGCTGCGCGTCGCGCCTCCGGTGCTCGAGCTTGCGCGCAAGCTTGAAGAGCATGCAAAGGGCATGGTCGTGCCCGCCACGTTGTTTGAGGAGTTCGGCTTCAATTACATCGGTCCGATCGACGGTCACGATCTCGATTCGCTGATTCCGACGCTGCAAAACATCCGTGAGTTGCGCGGCCCGCAGTTTCTACACGTCGTCACGAAGAAGGGGCAGGGCTACAAGCTTGCCGAGGCGGATCCGGTGCTCTATCACGGCCCCGGCAAGTTCAATCCGGCCGAAGGCATCAAGCCCCCGGCGGTGCCGGCCAAGAAGACCTATACGCAAGTGTTCGGCGAGTGGCTGTGCGATGCGGCAGAGCTCGATTCGCGCGTCGTCGGCATCACGCCCGCAATGCGGGAAGGTTCGGGTCTCGTCGAATTCGAAAAGCGTTTCCCCGATCGTTATTTCGACGTAGGCATCGCGGAGCAGCACGCAGTGACGTTTGCCGGTGGCCTTGCCGCCGATGGCATGAAGCCTGTCGTCGCGATCTATTCCACGTTCTTGCAGCGTGCCTATGATCAGCTGATCCACGATGTCGCACTGCAGAACCTACCGGTTGTGTTCGCAATCGACCGTGCCGGTCTGGTTGGCGCGGACGGCGCGACGCACGCAGGTGCGTACGACTTGGCTTTTCTGCGGTGCATTCCCAATATGACCGTGATGGTGGCGTCCGACGAAAACGAGTGCCGCCAAATGCTTTATACAGCGTTGCAGCAGCCAAACCCGACGGCGGTACGCTATCCGCGCGGCGCGGGCACCGGCGTTGCCACGGTCAAGCAGATGAAGGCGATTCCGCTTGGCCGCGGCGAGATTCTTCGCCAGTCGACGGCGGCGAAGGGTAGCCGGATCGCGATCCTCGCATTTGGCACGATGGTCGCGCCAGCGCTTGCTGCGGCCAAGGCGCTCGATGCAACGGTTGCCAACATGCGCTTCGTCAAGCCGATCGATGCAGAGCTTCTACGCGAGCTCGCACAGACGCACGACGCGCTGGTTACGGTCGAAGAGGGGTGCATCATGGGTGGCGCCGGCTCGGCGTGCGTGGAATCCCTTATTGCCGATGGGGTTGTTCGGCCCGTACTACAATTGGGCCTTCCCGACAGCTTCATCGATCATGGTGACCCCGCCAAGCTGTTGGCGGAGTGCGGTCTCGACGGTGCGGGCATCGAGAAATCGATTCGTGCGCGTTTCCTCGAGCCTGCCGCCAAACTGGCGCAGCGCGTCGCGTAAGCTCGCGGCTGCCGGCGCGGCGGTCGCGTTTCTGTATTCATGCATGGGCCGTTTCGGCCCATGTTCGTTATTGGCATCTAGGCCCGGCAGGTGGGCGGCGGGTCCGGCGCTGCGCCCCGTAAGGACAGAACAACGATGAATCTTTTGAACCCAGC
>JAXDQB010000068.1:0-5397 GCA_034668065.1 Paraburkholderia sp. | reverse complement strand
ATGCAAACTCGCCCCGCGCGCCGATCGCGGTGACAGCCTGATCGACCACCGTATGGGCAGCGTAGGCAGCGTCGGCGTCAGTCTCTGTAAGAAGCGCCAGCGCGCAGGCAAGCCGGCTGACAACATGCGGCGGCGGCTCCTTGCGAACGAGCCGCGCAATGAGCCCGTCAACCGTGCCGAGACGTCGCAGCGTTCGGTAGGCGATATCCTGCACGGCCCCGCGGGCTAGCGCGACCGAAGCTGGCGGGTTTTGCGCATGCGCGCTCGCCAGCGCTGCCGGCAATGCCGCGCCGGCACGCACGGCCCCGACGGCCTGCGCCGCCGCGTCGAGCGCGAAGCCAAGCGAATCGGGCGCCAGACGCAGCGTCGGCATGGGTGCCCCACGCGCGGATGGGGGCTTCGCCGAATGACGGAGCGTGGACGAGAAACGAGTCATTGAGGGAAGGGCAGATCCGACGGACCGAAATGGTCTTCGTATAAGAAGAATGTTGCATTGTAGCGCGCATGCTGCGGGCCTCCTGCGAGCTCTTCTGCGGGCCAATTGCCGGCCTTTCTCCCGGCTTCGCCGTCGTCAGGCCCGGTGCGCCCCGTTGACCTATCGGCAACAGACGGGCGGGGGCCCAGCCTTAGTCGTAACGGCCCGAGCGAGCCATTTCCATCAACCGCGAGATGCGCTCTTCCGTCGATGGGTGGGTCGAAAACAAATTCGCCATGCCGCCCCCCGAGAGCGGATTGAGGATCATCATTTGGGCCGTGGTCGGGTGCGCTTCGGCCGCGGCGAAAGGGATGCCCGACGCATAGTGGTGAATCCTGTCGAGCGCCGACGCCAGCGCCTGAGGGTCGCCCGACAACTGCGCGCCACGCCGGTCCGCCTCGAATTCACGCGCACGCGAAATCGCCATCTGGATCATTGCCGCCGCAATCGGTGCAAGCAGCGCCACAGCGATGCTCGCGATCGGATTGGCGGGCCGCCCTTGCTCGTCGCGCCCGCCGAAGAACATCGCGAAGTTGGCCAGGGCTGAGATCGCGCCGGCCATAGTTGCCGAAATCGTCGAGATCAGAATGTCGCGATGCTCTACGTGGGAAAGTTCATGCGCCATCACGCCACGCATTTCGCGCTCGGACAGGATACGCAGGATACCCGTGGTAGCGGCGACGGCGGCATGCTGCGGGTTGCGCCCCGTCGCGAAGGCGTTGGGCGCATCTTCGTTGATCAGATAGACGCGGGGCATCGGCAAATTCGCGCGCGCCGCAAGGTCACGAACCATCCGGTAGAACTGCGGCGCGCTGGTCTCATCGACTTCCTGCGCGTTATACATGCGCAGGACCATCTTGTCCGAGAACCAGTACGAAAAGAAATTCATCGCGACCGCGATGAAGAGGGCGAACATCATGCCACGCGCGCCGCCAATCATCCCGCCGATCACGACAAAAAGGGCCGTGATCGCAGCCATCAGCATCGCGGTTTTGACCCAATTGAACATGTGGACTCCTTCTCTTCTTTCCCGTATTAAAGAATTTTGCCGCCGGGAGCAGCGAGCGAATGCGAATGCGAATGCATCGCTAAGCGCAACGGTCAATTGTAAGCGATTCGTTAGATTTGGGCGAGCCGGGAAAAATCAAGTCCGCTCAGCGCTGCGCCGTAGCAAGCTTCAACCCGAGCCCAACAAACGCGCTGCCCACCACTCGATCGAGCCACTTTCTGACCGCGGGTTTGCCCCCCAGGCGCTCAGTTACGCTGCCGGCAATCCAGGCAACGAAACTGTTCCACACCGTGCTCATTGCGATGAACACCGCGCCCAGCAAAAGGAAAGCGAGTGCCTTGTGATCACTCTCGCCCGTGACGAACTGCGGGAAAAACGAAACGAAAAAAAGGACCACCTTCGGGTTCAGCACATTGGTCCAGAATCCTTGAACGAAGAGCTGCCTGAGCGGCTTCTTTGCGGCGGGAGCGCGCGCTTGCCGCGGGCAGCCGCCGCCGCTCGTCTTCGGCGGCGCAGCAAACACGAGCCGGATGCCGAGATAGATCAAGTAAATGGCGCCGCCGAACTTGATAACCGTGAAGGCCGCCGCGGACGCCGCAATTAGCGCGGTCAGGCCAAATGCGCAAGCGAGCGTATGCACGCAGCACCCGGCCGAAATGCCGAGCGCCGACATCAGGCCACCGCCACGCCCCTGGGCGACGCTACGGCCAACAATGTAGGCCGTGTCCGGGCCGGGCGTCACGTTCAACAAGAAGACGGCGGCGACGAAAAGCGGAAAATGAACGATGCCGAACATGGACAGATTCTCCTTCCCGAAAGAACCAGTGGGAGCAAACTCGGGGGAGGATGCACCCGAGGCGCTCGCCGTCAGAGCCGCGCGTGGCTGTTCATGAAGCTAGGGCTGCATGAAACGCTGTCCCACCGCCAGCGACGTGCCAGCCAGAAACTCGCGGGCCGGCAAGCGCTTGCCACCGGGCTTTTGCAGTTGCGTCAGACGCAGAACGCCTTCGCCGCAGGCCACGGCGATACCTTCGGGCGTGACGTCTACGATCGCACCTGGCCGTGCCTCGCTGCGCAGCGCGGCGACGGGTTCTGCCGCCCAAATTTTCAGTGCCACGCCGTCTTCCAGCTTTGCTGCGCCGCCGGGGAACGGATCGAACGCCCGGATCTGGCGGGCGAGCGCCTCGGCCGGCCGGCGCCAATCGAGCGCGGCCTCGTGCTTGCCGATTTTCTCAGCATAGGTCACACCCGTTTCGGGCTGCGGCGTGGCGGCCGGCATGCCGCTGCGCTCGAGTTCGACGAGTGCATCGACGATGAGCTTGGCGCCCGTGGCCGCAAGCTTGTCATGCAGCGTTGCCGTGGTATCGCGCGGCTCGATTGGGACGCGCATGACGCTCAGCATCGCGCCCGTGTCGAGTCCTGCATCCATCTGCATGAGAGTAATGCCGGTGTCGGCGTCCCCCGCTTCCAGCGCCCTGTGGATTGGCGCCGCGCCGCGCCAGCGAGGTAGCAATGAGGCGTGGATATTGATGCACCCGCGCGGAGGAATGTCGAGCACCTCTTGCGGCAGCAGGAGCCCGTAGGCCGCCACGACCATGACGTCGTGCGGCGTCCCGCGCAGCTGCTCGACTGCCGCGGCGGCTTCGGCGGGGAACTTGCCGTCGCGCCGCAGCGACGGCGGCTGCGCAAGCGCAAGCCCATGCTCGACGGCGTATCGCTTGACGGCGCTCGCCTGCAGCTTCATCCCGCGGCCGGCGGGCCGATCGGGCTGGGTCAGCACTAGCGGCACAGAAAAGCCGGCCTCATGGATGGCGGCCAAAGACGCCGCCGCAAATTCCGGCGTGCCCGCAAAGACGACGCGCAGCGTGTGAGTCATGAGCAACCCGTTGTTTTAAGCCGACCGTCAAGCATGCGCGAGCTTCTTCATTTTGGTTTTGATGCGCGTCTGTTTGAGCGGCGACAGGTATTCGACAAAGACTCGCCCCATCAAATGGTCCATCTCATGCTGGATACAGACAGCGAGGAGACCCTCGCAATCGAGTTCGAACGACTCGCCCCGCTCGTTCAGCGCCCGCACCCGCACCTTCTCGGCGCGCTCCACGGTGTCGTAAATGTTAGGCACAGACAAGCAGCCCTCTTCGGAGATCTTGCGCTCGTTGCTCGACCAGACGATTTCGGGATTAATGAAGACACGCAACTCGTCATGTGCCTCGGAAACATCAATGACGACGACTCGCTCGTGCACGTCGACCTGCGTCGCTGCAAGGCCGACGCCGGGCGCGTCATACATCGTCTCCGCCATATCGGCGACGAGCTTGCGAATGCGGTCGTCGACCGCTTGCACCGGCTTTGCGATCTTGTGCAGACGCTTGTCCGGGTAATGCAGGATGTTCAGTAAAGCCATGGCTCAATAATGGTCTGGTTCTCATGCGCGACGCACATGCTGCTCGTTCGCGTGCCCTCGGGATGCGGCGCAGCCACGTGCTTCGCACCGATCATCGCCATTCGGCCGACTTGTACAGCCTTCGGCGCAAACAGAACATACGCCAAACGAACGCGCGCCGACGCCTTTCGCGAACCACGGCGGACTTGCGTTCGTGCGACGCAGGAGATTATTTCGGATGGTGAAAATTTTAGCATGCCGCCCGCGCCTTCGCAGACGGCGAGGCGGTACAGAATGCACGCATTGCATATGACGAACGCCCAGCTGAGCGCATGGCTTGCGCTTGCCGGCGCGAGCGGGCTGACACCGGCCGCACTGCGTGCGCTGCTCGATGCGTTCGGGGCGGCGCAGGCAGTGCGCGCCCAATCGTTCGACGCGCTTGCCGCGATCGCCGGCGAGCAGGCGGCGCGAGCCGTTCTGGCGCCGCCCGGGGCGCGGTTCGATGAAAGCGTCGCGCGCCTCGCCGCCTGGTGCTCCGAAACCGGCAATACGCTCGTCGCACTCGACGATCCAACATACCCGCCCACCTTGCGGACAATGCATGATCCGCCGCCGCTGCTTTATGTGAAGGGGCGCCTCGAGCTGCTGCATGCACCAGGCGTGGCCATTGTCGGCAGCCGGAACGCCACACCGCAAGGTCTTGAAGACGCGGAACATTTCGCGCGGTCGCTGGCCGACGCCGGCCTGACGATCGTATCGGGGCTCGCGCTCGGCATCGACGGCGCCGCGCCCCGTGGCGCGCTCGATGCGCGCGGCGGCACGGTAGCGGTCATCGGCACCGGGGCCGACATCGTCTACCCGGCCGGGCACCGCGCGCTTGCGCATGCGCTCGCCGCGCGCGGTGCGATCGTTTCGGAATGGCCGCTCGGCACGCCGGCACGGCGCGAGCACTTCCCCCAGCGCAACCGGCTAATCGCCGGGCTTGCAAGGGGCGTCCTCATCGTCGAGGCAGCGTTGCGCTCGGGGTCGCTGATCACGGCGCGGCTCGCCAATGAAATGGGCCGGGAGGTATTCGCCGTGCCGGGGTCAATTCATGCGCCGCTATCACGCGGCTGCCATCAGCTCATCAAGGAAGGCGCGAAGCTGACTGAGACGCCGGAAGATATTTTCGAAGAATTCGGCACGGTGGCACCGGCGCCCCGATCCGCTCCGAGCGCGCTTGCACCGGCGCCGGCCGCTTCGGTGACTACACCCGCCTGTGCGCTTGACCCTGCCCACCTGGATGCATGCGCCGCTCGTGTGCTGGACGCGCTCGGCCACGCGCCGGCGACTCTTGAAATCCTCGCAGCCAGGACCGACATGCCTAGCGCCGCACTGCAGGGCAAGCTGCTCGAGCTGGAACTGGCGGGGCACGTAAGTACCATGCCGGGTGGCCGTTTCGCGCGAACTGTGCGGCAGCCGCGCTGACCCCGCGATGATTTGGCGTGCTACATTCGTACAAGATGAACACCGGAAAACTAAGGAAAAAAT
>JAXDQB010000067.1:0-6514 GCA_034668065.1 Paraburkholderia sp. | reverse complement strand
AAACGCCAACTTTATGTGTACAAAGGCCGCAAATCGGCCTTAACGAACGTATTCAGCGCGCGTTGCGCTCCGGGTGCCGCAGAAGCTCACGCACGCGTTTGGCGACGAGGATAGGTACGTAGTCCGTGATTCGCGCGTCCTTGGTGAATGCCTCCAAGGTCTGCGCATACATTCGTTCGACCACATCGGGAGGCGTGCGGGTAGCCGAGGCGATTTCTTTGACGAAATCGTCGGGGTTCGGTCGGCGCATCATGATCTCCTCGCATTCCGCATCGAAATGCGGACTTCCGGACGTAATTACACGCCGCGCGACGCATCGTTGCAAGCCGCGATTTCAGATAGGGCGAGATGGGTGAGGGTCGAACCCGTTTTGCACGGTCGCTCAAACCGTATATATTGTTTACATCGTTTTATCGATAAGGAGACCTCCATGGTTGGCGTAAGCAGCGATAAGGTAACGAAGAAAGCCGCACGCATGCCTAAGCAAGCGAACGGCCACGCCGCAGCACACGCTGGCGCGGCGCCCGCCACGTCCGCGCTTCACGGCGGCCAGCGAGCGAAGGCACCGAAGAACGCGCGCGCAACAAACGGCGGCTCGGTGGCAGCCGCTTTGACACAGCCGGAGAAAGTTAAGCGTGCAAAGAAGGAAAAAGTTGTCCGCGACAGCTTCACTATGCCGAAGTCGGACTATGAAAAGCTGGCGAAGCTGAAGCAGAAGTGCCTGGATGCGGGTATCGCGGCAAAGAAGAGCGAACTGTTGAGGGCTGGCTTACTCATGCTCGATTCTGCGCCGGTGAAGCGGATGCTTGCGACCATGTCCGCGATCGAAACGGTCAAGACGGGGCGCCCGGCAAAATCCTGAGCACCTCTCGATTCGCGCAATTGGCCGCGTGCTTGCGCATCAAAACCTCAACTCGGGGCCAATGGCACACACCTCGCACCAAGCGCGGAGACTGCAAAAAATCATCGTCAGACGGCCTTATCCGGCACCGCCCTGGGCACGGTTCGATGCAGTCCCCGCCTATCCGATCCGGTGCGCGAATTGTGAGGAGTCCGAAGTACCCGGAACTCTCGCTTGCCAGACTGAATTTGCATTCCTTCGCGCGTGCGCGGCAAAATAGTCTGGCGGCCACCCAGCGCCGCCGGCTAAGCCCGCGCGGCTGACGTCGGAGGCGGCTGCGCAACGCGCGCTCGACGCGGGACCACTCGGAAAATTCAAGAAAGTGGGTTCAAACGTTCGCCGCTATGCGGCGAAGCGCCTGTCATGCGCGTCCGCGTCGAGTGCCTTTTCGGCCGCATCTTCGGCCAGACCCTTGTAGTAGACGTGGACGCCGATGGCGAGGGAATCGTTGCGAATCTCGTTAAGCACCCGCCACGCCTTTTCGGGGTTTTGAAAGAGCAGATAGTGCGTTTCCTCGGCGACCAGGCGCGCCACCTGATGCATGCCGTGCCGGGTGAGCGCAGCGACGAGCGCATCACGGCTGCGATGCGTGCGCGCATCGGTGCGCGGATACAGCATGTGCAGGACGGCCACTTCCCTCGGTGCGAGCGCCGCCGACAGCCCGGTGATGATGTCTTGGTGAGTCAGTGCCGCCACCGCGCGGTCGCTGCCATCGGTGCCGTCGACAAACAGTGAATCGATATCGAACTTCATGTGCGTCATGTCCTTGCGTCGCCGGAGAAGACGCTACGGCCCCGTCGCAGAACGGCTCACCCCCTGCGATCGAAGTCGATGCGTCATTGCGTCGCAGTATGGCAAACATGTGACGCATTAACCAGAGCGTGTTTGGCAATACTTCGTTGCAATCGCCGATTTTCGATGGCGATGGAGGGGGCAACTTGCGCGCCGTATCGCGCACGCCGCAGTCACCCAGCAGCGCGCTTGCGATAGTGCCGAACTCGTGGCGAAGCAGGCCAACCTGGCGTCATACTGGCGCTCCACATCAATCGGCCAAGCGCGCATTATTGCGGCGCTCGGCACATCAACGGAGAAAAGATGATCGTCGAACTGCGCATTTATCACTGTGCCCCCGGGCGCCTGCCTGCACTGCTGGATCGCTTCCAGAACACCACGCTTGGCTTTTTCGAACAGTACGGCATCCGTCAGCTCGGTTTCTGGACAACGCTGATCGGCCCGGACAACCACACACTCACGTACCTGCTTCAATGGGAAAGCCTTGCCGAGCGCGAGCAGAAGTGGAACACCTTCCAGGCCGACCCCGAATGGATTGCAAAGCGGGGAGCAAGCGAGGCCGACAAGCCGATCGTCACGCGCATCGAAAGCCAGCTCCTCACGCCAACCGCCTTCTCCGCACTGCGCTAAAGGCTGAATTCACGCCGTGAACGGAAAGCGGTGCATCTGACATGAAGAAGATGTGCCGCAACCTCGCGCGCAACTCGGACAGTCGAAACCACTGCGGCGATAAGAGTGCGTCCGGTGCGTCAAAGACGACGGCGAACAATTGCCGAGACAGATTGCCCGGGCACAGCGAGTGCTGAGCACTTATCTGATAGACAAGTGAGGCACGCGATGAAATTCTTTCCGAGGTCCTACAGCACGGAGGCCGGTACCCCTTCGCGCAGCCTGTTGCGGCACTGCGCCTTGACGGCGCTTGGAGCGACATTGCTCGCGCTCGCCAGCCATAGTGCAGCGCAGATTACCGCTCCGAGCGGCGCGCAGCCACAAGACGGCCGAACATCCGCAACCGGTGACTCGCCCAATACGGCCGCCTCAGGCGTCCACGAGGGCTATGCGCCGCAGTCGAAGGATGCCAAAGGCAACGGCCGCGGGGGCTCCACCGCCGGCAAAGGCGCAAAGCCCGCAGGCGCGACGGGGTTCGACAACGGCTTGTACGGAACGGGTGCGGGCAGTAACAAATAGCGATAGCCGGGCTGGCCGGGGCTCGCGCTCGCGCTCGCGTCAAGCCAGGTGACTAACGGGAAAGTCGCCGTAACCGTCCGTGCGTTATTGCGGCTAAAAGAGCGCCCCGCGTGCCGACACAGGCCAGACCTCGGCGACAGTGCTTTGCCGAACTCCGATCAGCCAATCGTGCAGATTGACCGTCGGGTCGCAGTGACTGGGGATGAGGCGGACCTTCTCGCCCACGTGCAGCGCTTCAGAGTCAGTGACGCCATCGGGCACCACCACGGTGTGTTCGTCGGACAAGGTCTTGACCGTCCAACCGGGTTTGACGATGCGCGGCAAACCTTGGTCTACCGCAAAGGCCTTAAGGCCGCCGTCAAGCACAGCATGCGTCTCATGCACGCTGATGACCGTGCACAGGCCGTAGAGTGCGTGTTGCAGCAGCGCCGTGCCGGCCGGATGGCGGTTGGCGGCGTAGTCGGTATCCATCAGCACATAGGAGCCCGGCTGCACTTCGGTATAGAGCTGCGAATCGGCTTCCAGTGCGTAGGTGCCGGTACCGCCGCCGGTTACGGTCGGGCAGCTCAGGCCCGCCTTCTCCAGGGCCTCTTTGATCGCGCTGACGCGCTCTACCGCGCAAGCCACCGCGGCCGCGCGTGCCTCGGGTTCGCGCATGTGCTGCGCCGAGCCGCGAAAGGCATGGATGCCGCCGAAAAACAGGTTCGGCGCGTAGTGCTCAATCTGCCTCGTCAGCGCGAGCGCGGCGCTTATTGTGCCTATGCCGCATCGGCCATGGCCGATATCAACCTCGATCAGCACTTCGATGCGTGCATCATGCCGGCGCGCCGACTCGCCGATCTGCTCGACCTGCAGCGCGTGATCCACACAGACGCCAAGGCGGACCCGTTTTGCTAACCGCGCCGCCCGCTCGACTTTTGCCCGTCCCACGAGTTGGTTGGTGATGAGAATGTCGTTGATGCCCGCAGCGGCGAACACCTCGGCCTCGCTGGCCTTCTGGCAACAGATGCCGCAGGCGCCGGCCGCCATTTGCAGTTGGGCGATGTCCGGGCATTTGTGGGCCTTGCCATGCGGTCGCACTCGCAGGCCCGCGGCCGCGATGCGTTGATGCACGGCCGTCATATTGGCTTCGAGTGCGTCCAGGTCGACCAACAAGGCCGGCGTGTCGATATCAGCCTCTGAGATGCCCCGCTCGGCGGGTGATGACGGGCGGGGTTCGCTGGCAAAAACGTTAGTCATGACAGGTGCGCAATGGATGTCAGTGGGCCCGTATTCTCGCTCGATTGCGCAGAGTTGATGAAAACGATGAACGCCACAGGCGCAAGGAACTCGAAAAAGCAGCCGTTCGAGGCTCGCGGGCGAAGTGCGCCTTGTCGATTGAAAGTGATTCAGCACGGCTAGGACTTTTTAACCCGCCCGTTCCCTGCTCAACAGGGTGCGCCAGAGTGGCGTCGATCGAAGCCGGTGCAAGCGCGGCGGCGACGGAAACCTGACTTATCCACTCGACGCTGTGGATAACTGGTCTAATAGCACGCTCAACGCCTGTGAAACCGATGTGGACGTATACGGGACAAGTCGACTCGACACCCCTGCTCCCTAAAAGTTGTTCCTCGATACCAGCTCACCCCACACACCCAATGCATCAGTTATGAGTTCGGTAAACGCCTGACGCAAATGGGAAAACAAGCCTTATGCACAGAATTTGGGGGCCCTTGTTAACTACTACTATGTGTATACATAGGTAAACAGGTAAACCATAGAGCCGCGAGAGCCAGCGACGTCTTTCATGGTTGGTTGCCGTTCAGTCGTGAAGTCGTAGAGTCGTGGCACATTGAGCACAGCAGCCCTGCACGTGAACGAAGCGGCTGTTCTCGAGGGTCGCCTGCTGTCCTTTGATGATTGGGATCACCTCATGCCCCGGCTCGGACAGAACACCAGGTCGATGACCAGGGCTTTCATCACAAAGACGAGACATCCACACAAGCGTTGGCGGAATGGTTTACACAACCGCGTTCGTCCCGGACAAGGGCGAGTCAGTTAAGTCTTGGCCGTCAATCCCCGCCGGACGGTATGTGGTCTCAAATCAAAGTTAACTGGAACAGACCTCCACTGATCCGCATTTCACGAATCGTAACGTTTGCCCAGACATGCGAAACGCTAGTTTTGCAAACAAAGCTTCGCAATTTGATCTAAAAATTCGCGATGTGGCAGGGGGTGCTGACGCAGGCGTATTAAATGGAATGCCACGCTTCCGTAACATGAGAGGAAAAAGATGCGAGCACTTTCGCCTGATTCAGCAATAATCGCCCGCGACCTGATTGAACAGCGATGTGACGCCGAGCACACCGCAAGCACGGTGAACTATATGCGCACGCAAGCTGGCCAAACGGATTTACCCGGATATGGCACGCAGCACTCCGGAGGAGCAGAACGCATTTACCTGCTAATCCTGCTCCCTATCACGCCGACGACATTCGGCATTTCCGGCAAAACCGTGCCTCCACTTCCTCTCTCTCATTTGCCCTACAGGGGCTCACCGCACGGACCGCACCACCGCCGAGTTCGACGCAAGCCCCGACGCGAGACGATTTGGACCGGGAAATTAACCGGCTTAAGGGAATGACGAACTCGCTTGACAATGTGCATGGAATGATTGATGCCAGACTGAAGGAGGCGCGGGCCAAGCGGGCCGCGTTAGAAGACGACGCTGTTGAGGGCCGTTCATCTGCCGTAAACACACTCACCCAATACCCGATAAGCGATCTCACCCGCGCGCTCATTACGCTGCACAATCCGCAGGACGTCTCTGGGCCGGCTTTGCCCTCGGGCAACTCAGTCGATAGCCGGGCAACCGGATCGACCCATCCATCGGGCTACTCCAGTGCCTCGGGACAATATCCGCCCCCCTCGCAAGCCAGTTCTTCGATGGGCCGAACTCCCACGGCAGGTTCTGACCGCAAAGGCAAAGGGCGGGCTAATCCCTACCCGCCATCATCGCTGTCCTCCGAATCCACGGTCGCACCACAGCCCACCCGCGCGGGTTTTCAGCCCACACAACAGGCCGGCACATCCGCGCACGCGCCCGATCGTGAGCAGGGCGTTAAAACGCCGCGTGGACGCCATCTGCGGCCGGAAATCAAGCAGAAGATCGCTGAATTAGGCGGAAAGGGGTATGCCCCGGTGGAGATAGCCGCGCTAATCCCCGAATTAAAAGCGTCACAAGCATCGAGTCTTTTGCAAAGAATCCGCGACCCTGATAGTAGAAAAAGAAGCATGAAAAAGCGTGCCGAGGATATAACGGGCCGGGCCGACGCCACCGCCGCCGACTATGAATACCTCCAGAAAGTCGAGCGGGCCCGACAGATGATGGGCCGGCCCGACGCCACCCCCGCCGAATACTACCGCGCACTGAGAGCCACGCAAGCAGCCCGGGAATTAGGCCGAATGGCACTATTAAAGATCTTCTAAAAATTCAAGCGGGCGAAAGAGAATTGGCGAAGGAAAATGGTGTCCATGTCAAAGAGATTCGACGTCGGAGAAAGCACGCAAATGTTTCCCCGGAGCCCTCTTTGCCCGAGTTAATCCAGCCACAGCGCACGCCCAGTCCAGATTCGGGGGGCATGACCCAGCGGC
>JAXDQB010000066.1:0-3860 GCA_034668065.1 Paraburkholderia sp. | reverse complement strand
GGTGAAGTCGCGCTCTATTTCGATCAGCAACTCGGTATCGGCGAGCCGGATCCGATCGCCCGTCGTGGGGCCGAACATTTCCGCATAGGCGCGGCGATCGATGCGAAGAGTCATGTTGATTCGGTGTCCGAAAGAAAGTGGGCTTCTTGTCTCAAAGAGGGGTGCATCAAAGCGGCCCCATCACCTTAGCGTTAAAGCCATAGACGGTGCGACCGCCGGCCAATGCGACGAGTTCGACCGTGCGCTCCTGACCGGGCTCGAACCGCACCGCCGTACCGGCGGCAATGTTCAGCCTGAAACCACGTGCGCGTTCGCGATCGAATGCAAGGGCGGGGTTGACCTCGTAGAAGTGAAAGTGCGAGCCCACCTGAACCGGACGGTCGCCCGTGTTCGCAACGGTGACGACGAGCGTTTCGCGGCCGGCGTTGAGCTCGATGTGGCCGGGTTCGGTGAAAATTTCGCCTGGGATCATATTGGCCTCAAGAAGTTTGTGCGGCACGTGAGGGTAGTAGGCGATTGCTGTGGCGCAAGCCGCACGCATAGCGCCGCTCACGGAATGGGATGATGAACGGTGACGAGTTTTGTCCCGTCGGGAAAGGTCGCCTCGACCTGGATATCGGGGATCATCTCAGGCACGCCCTCCATGACATCGTCGCGCGTGAGCAACGTGGTGCCGTAATGCATGAGCTCGGCGACGCTCTGGCCGTCGCGCGCGCCTTCCATCAATGCCGCAGTGACGAATGCAACCGCCTCGGGGTAGTTGAGCTTAAGGCCGCGGGCCTTGCGGCGCTCGGCCAGCAGCGCTGCGGTGAAGATGAGCAGCTTGTCTTTTTCGCGTGGAGAAAGCTTCATGAGTTGGAGTATCAGCCAATCTGATTCGGAGAGTATCGCTGCGTGTAGCCGTGCGTTGCCGGTCCTCGCCGGGCCTCTTCGCGTGTGGCCAAGCGTCGATCATAGACCAGCAACGCCTGAATCACCAGATGCGCTTCGCGCGCTTACTCGTGGTGTAGCCGACCCGCCGCCGCAGGACAGATTTTTCTTAGGCGATGAAGTACGGCCCACTTTTTCTTCCACTTTTTTCCGGGCGCGCGCCAAGCTGAAGACGTCTAGCTGCGCCTCGTTGGTTCGTGTAGATTTGGTCACCCCGCACCGCTACGTCCGTCCATCGATGCTTTCCCTGCAACGCTCTCCACTCGTCGTCCCGCCCTCGCCTCTCGGCACATCGCCCCCCGGCGTGCTCCCGGCATCCGAAAAGGGCTGGGATGCGAGCCTTGAATTGCGATTCACGCGCGACGCCTATCGCACGACGCTGTCGCGGCGGCGCCACCAAGGCCCGCTGCTCGTGCAACGGCCGCTCTACCCCGAAGGCCATGCAGTCTGCCATGCCGTCATCCTGCATCCGCCCGGCGGCGTGGCGGGCGGCGACAGGCTTTCCATGAACATTTGCGTGGATGCTGGCGCGCACGCAGTATTGGCGACGCCTGGCGCGACGAAGTGGTACAAGTCGAACGGACAGCGCGCCGCGCAACGCGTGGCAATCGAAGTCGCGGCTGGCGCCAAACTCGATTGGCTGCCGCAAAACAACATTGTTTTCGACGATGCGCGCGCCGATTTCGAATTTGCGCTGACTGTCGCGCCGGGCGCAACGGCCATCGGCTGGGATGCGACGCAGCTGGGCAGACAAGCGGCGGGCGAGCGATGGGCGTCGGGGCAGCTGACCAGTGTGACGTCGATCGCTCACGCGCAGCCCGGATGGCGAACGTTGCCCCTGTGGCATGAACAAACGCGGCTCGATGCGGGCGATCCATTGCGCGAAGCGCCGCAAGGCCTTGCTGGGTACGCCGTTTTCGGCACCCTATGGGCCGTCGGTGAGGCCTGTACGCCGGAGCTCGCGGAATCGCTCGCCGCACAGCTGCCTTTCGATGCGGCGTTTCGCGCGGGCGCCACCGCACTACCGGGCGGCGTGTTGATCGTGCGCGTGCTGGCCGTGTCGATGGAGCCACTGCAACGGCTCATGCAGCAATGCTGGACCACCCTGCGGCCCGCCATACACGGTGTCGCGGCCCAACCATTGCGCCTCTGGGCGACCTGAGCGCAAGATTTTCCTTCATGGGCTCTGTCGCCAATGCCGATTTCGCCGGTGAAAGCCATCCCCTACCAGGCCGCGTTTGGTCGTGCCCGGTGCGTACCGGGTGCGTACCGGGTGCGTACCGGGTGCGTACCGTATGACTCCGACATCGGCAAGACCGCCGCCTCACCCCTTGTACTTGCGCTCGGGCGGTGGAAATCCGCATGAGGTCCCGTCAGTCACGCGTACGTCAGCTTCCCACGGCAATCGGTACGTCCCGCGCACCATGTCCTGCATGAAGGTGTAGGGACAGTCGTTCGCCCCGCCCTTCACCGCGACATAACCGCGATGCCCGAGCTGATAGATGTTGTTCTCCGCACCCCAGTGAATCCGTGCCTCACGCACAAGATCGGGCCGCATCTCGCAGGTGATGATCTCGTCTGGACGATGACTGCCGTCGACGAGGATCGTGCCGTCGAAGTCGCAAAACATGCCTTCACCCATTGAGTCGAAAGTGCCATCGGTGCCACATAGACAGACGCTCGCAGTCTGAGCAAGGTTCTGGAAAGCGTTGGACTGGTTCGTCACCCGCCACGCGTGGCGAATCGGGGCCGTGTAGCCGGCGGTTCGGATAATGATCTCGGCGCCTTTGTACGCGGCCTCGCGCGCCATCTCCGGAAACATGCCGTCATGGCAAATGAGGAGCGAGAGGATCGCGCCCTTGGGGCCCACGCAGATGGGCACGCCGAGATTGCCTGGCTCCCACGGCTCGACCGGCACCCATGGATGGAGTTTCCGATAGTGAAGCTGCACCTCACCGCAATCGTCCACGATCAAGCCGCTGTTGTACGGGTTACCTTCCGGATTGTGCTCCATGATTGAGAGGCAGCCCCAGATCCGGTGTTCGACGCAGGCGGCCTTGAATGCGGCCACTTCCGGGCCGTCGCGGCGACACATGATCGCATCCTCGGTACTCATCGACAGGCCGTGCAGCGCGTATTCGGGAAACACGACCAAATCCATCGCCGGGTTGTTCCGGCGCGCTTTGCCCACCAACTCGACGATGCGCTGCGCTTGCGCGGCCAATTGCGTCGGCGTCGAAACATCAGGATTCTGCAACTGTACGACGCCCACCACAATGCCGTTCGGCGACTTATTCAGTCCGCCAAGTCCGCTTGAACTCACTCGTCAACTCCTATAGCAAATTATGTTCAGTCGATTTGTTCATCACCAAACGATCTCCTTCACTGCGTGAGTCGGGCCTGCGCAAGCAATTGCGGCCAATGGTTTCGCCACGGACGGGCCTGCTCGAACGCCGCCGAGGCTCGAAGCACCAACGGATCGTCCAGATGACGTCCGACAATCTGCAGGCCAACAGGCAATCCGTCATCGGTGAAACCCGCCGGCACGGATGCGGCGGGCTGCCCGGTGAGGTTGATCGGGTAGGTGAACGAGAGCCACTGCGTCGGCGCGACCATGCGGCCGTCGGTTTTCTCCGGCCCCTGGCAATGAACGGGAAACGGGGGAACGGTCAGCGTGGGCGTGAGCAACAGATCGTAGTGACCCATGAAACGCCACATCTTGTTGACCACAGCCTTGCGCGTGAGCATAGCGTTGGTGAAGTCCTCGGCCGTCCACGGGTGGTTGAGAAATGCCACGAGGTGTGGCGACATCTTCTCGCCCAACTCCGCAGCCATTGCGCGCATGCCTTTTAGGTCGGTGTCCATCGCAACGATGGCCCAGAACGCGTCAAACGGATCGCTCCATCCTGGATGTGCAATTTCGACGGTAC
>JAXDQB010000065.1:0-3083 GCA_034668065.1 Paraburkholderia sp. | reverse complement strand
TCGTTCAGGCGTCGCATCATGTCTTTGAACGAGGCAATCAGTTCGCGTAATTCGCGTGGCCCGCGTGCGGCCACGGCGTCGGGTCGCTGGCCTGCGCCGAACGCGGCGGCCGCGTGAGCGACGCGGGCGAGCGGGCGCTGCATCTGCCAGGCAGCCGCGAGCGAAAGGAGAAGGGCGGCCACGAGCATCGACGCGCCTTCGACGAGAAAGCGCGGCGCCGGCGGAATGTCGACAGGTACGATGACCCACATCGGCTTGTTGGGATAGCGCACCCATAGGCGTGGCGGTTGCAAGTCGTCGGTCGCGAATTCGGTGCCGGCCGGAAGGTGCGGGCGCAAACGCTCGATCAGCTCGTCGAGCGGCCTGGTGTCCGGTGGATGCAGGTGAATCGTTGCCGGGACGCTCGAGGTTAATTGCAGATGCACGCGTGGCGCGGGGACAGGCTCGGCGCTGTCTTTTGCCTCGGCATTGATGGCCCGGAGAGCGAAAAGAACGCCGCGCGCGAAGCCGTCCACTTCGTGGTGCGGCTGCATCGCCACCAGCATGAACCAGGTCACTTGAATCGCGAACAATACCGCAGTCGACAGCAACGCCATCCTGCCGAACAGCGTATTGAGCGGATTGCTCATCGCGCTTACCGGCCCGTTGCCGGCTCGGCGGCGGCCAGTTCTGCGCGCTCGTCGGTCTCGCTGGTCTCGCCGGCAAGCGGATCGGCAAGCGGATCGGTAAGCGGTGTTGCGCTGGCGTCCGGTACGAACACATAGCCCTTGCCGCGCACCGTCTGCACATAGCACGGGTTGGCCGGGTCCTCTTCGATGATGCGGCGCAGCCGCCAGATCGGCACATCGAGGCTGCGGTCGCGAAACGGCAGGTCGTCACGGTGCACGAGATCGTGGATCAGCACGCGCGAGAGAACTTTGTAGGGGTTATTTGCGAAGATCTTCAAAAGCGCGAATTCGCCGTCGCGCAGCGACAGCCGCTGGTTGTCGCGCGATAGCGTGCGCGTGACGAAATCGAGCTCGAAGCGACCGAACCGGTAGCGCTGGCGCGCTTCGGGGGCGCTCGTGGTCGACGGGCCGCGCCGCCGCAGCACCGTCTGGATCCGTGCAAGCAGTTCGCGCGGGTCGAACGGCTTCGTCAGATAGTCGTCGGCGCCAAGCGAAAGGCCGTGAATGCGATCGGTCACGCTGCCACGCGCCGTGACGAAGATGACCGGGATGTCGTCGCCGGCCTCCCGCAGCGCGGAGAGCGCGCGCAAGCCATCCGTGTGCGGCATCATGATGTCGAGCACCACCACCGATGGCCGCTCGCGTTCGAGCCGGCGCGCCAGATGGGTGCCGTCATGCAAAACCGACGCTTCGAAACCATGCTCGCGCAAAAACTGGCAGAGCAAATCGCGCACGACGGGGTCATCGTCGACGATAAGGACCTGTTGATTCATTTCCAAATTTTAGACTGAGCGGCGCCCTGAAGGGGCTCTGACTCATTACCGAGTCTTACGCGGGCGTTTCATTCCTACATGCGGCAAAGCGCAGCGCGACAGTCCGATTTTGCCCGACCTTGGCCAGGAGCCCCTTGCCTGCTGCCAATGCCCCCTTCGCGCCAAAAGGATTGTTCGGGGAAGCGGAAAGAATTTGTAATGATTGGTTGAATCGGCGTGTTTCTTGGGCGATTACCCGAGCACGGGCGGTTCGAGAATGGGACGCACGTTAGTTTGTAACTTGCCGCCGCATTCGAACGCGTTAGAAGACCGGGTTCGAATGCGGCGTCTCAAGTGATTCGTAATCAGATGCAGAAACCACGCCAGCAATGACCATCCTCTACATCACTTCAGGCACAGCACAGTTTTTCCCCTTTGCGTCGAAGCGTCCCGCGCAAAGATCGGCTAAGGGCAGGAGCCTCGTCGGCAACGGCGCGGGTGCCACCGCATGAGCGCCGCCGATACTCGTCGCGCCTCCTCGGACGCCCAGCGCGGGCGGATGCAGCTGTTGCGCAAGTCGGCTGCTCGGGCGGCCTGTTGGGCGGGTGCCGCGGCGCTCATACTTTCGGTCAGCGGCTGCGGCCTCGCCGCACTGCCGTGCCGGGTCGTCTCGGCGACGTTGAAGGTCGTGCCAGGCGTTGGCACTGTGGCTGCTTCGCCGTTCGACACCTGCGCGTCGGCGATCGATTAGCGTTTTCGAGGCCGTCTCATGACCGTTCTACGTCTCGTCCGCCTCGTCGCCGCGCTGGGCGTGACAGCGGGTTTGGGGGCCTGCATCATGCGCCCCCCGCAAAACTCGATTGTCAATGTGCCGATGACGGTGCCTCCGTCCGCCGCGCCCGTCGACAACGTCAATACGATGGGCTCTATCTATCAGGCCGGCGCGCCGCTGCTTTACGAGACGCCGCGCGCGCAGCGCATGGGCGATGTGCTGACGGTCCACCTCGCCGAATCGTATTCGAGCAACGACAGCACCAATTCGACGGCCAAGCGCACCGCCGACATGACTGCGCAGGCGGCCGATCAGACCAACAAGGCCGCCACGCGGCTCGCGAAGATGTTCAACGTGGGCTCGGGCAGCTCGAACTTCAACGCCAACGGCAATATCGTCGATACGCGCGGTATCACCGGCACGTTGGCCGTGACGGTGATCGGCACGACGCCAACCGGCAACCTGGTCATCGCCGGTGAAAAGGAAATTTCGCTGAAGGGCAACAATGAGCGCCTGCGCCTGTCGGGCGTCGTCAATCCGAGAGACGTGGAGGCCGGCAACTACGTCGAGTCGAACAAGGTGGCCAATGCGCGCATCGAAGAGGTGGGTTCGGGATCCCTGAATGACCGCACGACCATGGGCTGGCTGCAGCGAATGTTCCTCAGCGTCATGATTTTTTGAGTGTTGCCTCGCCTGGGCGACGCCCGGTGCAGCCTGTGCCGTGTCGCCCGTGTTGCCCGTTCAGGTGTCCGCGCCGGCCGGCAGACAGCGTTCGGCGGCGCCTACGTCGCCGGCGGGCACGAACACATAGCCGCGCCCCCAAACCGTCTGTATGTAGCGCGGCTCGGAGGGGTCGTTTTCGATAATCTGCCCCAGTAGCCCGATAGAGAC
>JAXDQB010000064.1:0-5776 GCA_034668065.1 Paraburkholderia sp. | reverse complement strand
TGGCCAGCGCGAGTGCGAAGTGGTGCAGCGTCTCGCCGCCGAAAAAGTAGATCGACATGACCATCATCAGCGTGCTGCCGTGCGTGATGATCGTGCGCGACATCGTGCTCGTAATCGCGTGGTTGATGACCTCGATGACGGACATCTTGCGCTCGCGGCGGAACGTCTCGCGGATCCGGTCGAAGATGACGACGGACTCGTTGACCGAGTAGCCAAGCACCGCCAGCACCGCCGCGAGCACCGACAGCGAGAACTCCCACTGGAAGAACGCGAAGAAGCCGAGAATGATCACGACGTCGTGCAGGTTCGCCACGATGCCCGCCACCGCGTACTTCCATTCGAAGCGGAAGGACAGGTAAAGCATGATGCCCACGACAACGCACGCGAGCGCAAGCAGCCCGTTCGTCGCGAGCTCCTTGCCCACCTGCGGGCCGACGAACTCGACGCGCTGCAGCTGCGCGGCCGCGTTCTGCTCCTTGAGCGCCGCCATGACTTGCGTGCTTTGCTCCGCCGAAGAGAGGCCGGTCTTTAGCGGCAAGCGGATCATGGCGTCGCGCGAGGTGCCGAACGTCTGCACTTGCGCGTCGGGATAGCCCGCGTGGCTGAGCGTCGAGCGCACGGACTCGAGCTGCACCGCCTGCGGGTATTGCACTTCGACGACGGTGCCGCCCGTGAACTCGACTGACAGATGCAGCCCGCGATGAAGCAGAAAAAACACCGCCACGAAGAACGTCAGAAACGAGATCGCGTTGAAGATCAACGCGCGCTGCATGAGCGGGATGTCTTTGCGAATGCGGAAAAATTCCATCTTGTTCTCTCCGGGCCCCAAACGGGCCCCTTAGCCATTTAGCGGGGCGAGCCCGGTTTGCGCGGCGCGGCGCCTTCGCCCGAGCGGTTGCGCAACTGCGGTTTGCCTTGGCGTGCGGCCTTGGCCTTGCCCTTGCTCGATGCGCCCGATTCCGAGCCGTCCGATGGCAGCGCAGGGGCTGCATCGTTACCGGAATCGGAAGTGCCGTAGGCGCCCGCCGCCGCGGGGCGCCAGACTTGGCCGATTGCAAGCGACTTCAGCTTCTTCTTGCCGCCGTACCAGAGATTCACGAGCCCGCGGGAGAAGAACACGGACGAGAACATCGAGGTCAGGATGCCTATGCAGTGAACGACGGCGAAGCCGCGCACCGGGCCGGAGCCGAACGCGAGCAGCGCGAGGCCGGCGATGAGCGTCGTCACGTTCGAATCGATGATCGTCGCCCAGGCGTGCGCGTAGCCGTTCTGGATCGCGAGCTGAGGCGGTGCGCCGTTGCGCAGCTCTTCGCGCACGCGCTCGTTGATGAGCACGTTCGAGTCGATCGCCATGCCGAGTGCGAGCGCAATGGCGGCGATGCCGGGCAGCGTGAGCGTTGCCTGCAACATTGAAAGCACGGCCACGAGCAGCAGCAGGTTGACCGACAGACCGATTACGGATACGACACCAAAGAGCATGTAGTACGCGATCATGAACACGGTGATCGCGGCGAAGCCCCACACAACAGAGTCAAAGCCTTTCTTGATGTTGTCGGCGCCAAGGCTCGGGCCGATGGTCCGTTCTTCGATGATGTCCATCGGCGCCGCGAGCGAGCCGGCGCGCAGAAGCAGCGCGAGATCGGTGGCGCCTTGCGGTGTCGGCTGGCCGGTAATCTGGAAGCGGTCGCCCAGCTCGGATTGGATCGTCGCGACCGTCAGCACCTGGCCCTTGCCCTTTTCGAACAGCACCATCGCCATCGGCTTGCCGATGTTGTCCCGCGAGACGCTCGCGACGGCCCGGCCCGCCGCCGAGTTCAGACGGATGTTGACCGACGGGCGTTGGTGCTCGTCGAAGCCTGCCGACGCATCGATGATGCTGTCACCGGTGAAGATGACCTGCTTGCGCAGCAGCACCGGCGCCTGATTGCCCTCGGTAAAGAGTTCGTCGCCGGGGGGCACCGGATCGCCCGGGGCGGGGTGTGTGTTGACCGGGTCGGCGAGCCGCGCTTCGAGTGTCGCCGTGCGGCCGATGATTTCCTTCGCTTTCGCGGTGTCCTGCACGCCCGGCAGCTCCACGACAATGCGGTCGGCGCCTTGCTGCTGGATGATCGGCTCGGCGACGCCAAGCTCGTTGACGCGATTGTGCAGCGTCGTGATGTTCTGCTTGACGGCCGCTTCCTGGACAGCCTGCTGCTGCGCCGGCCCGAAAGTGCCGACCAGTTCGATGCCGCCGCCTTGCGCGGGCCGCGTGATCCACTGCAGCTCGCTGACCGTACGAGAGAGCTGCGTGCGTGCGTTCTCGGCCACGGTCGGATCGGCGAAGCTGATGACGATCGATTGGGCGACGCGGTTTACTCCGCCGTCACGGATGCTGTTATCGCGCAAGAAGGTGCGCGCGTCCGACGCGTCGGCATCGAGCCGCTTGTCGAGCGCACCCGCCATGTCGATCTGCATCAGAAAGTGCACGCCGCCGCGCAGGTCGAGGCCGAGATACATCGGCAGCGCGTGAAGCGCGGTGAGCCAGCGCGGTGAGGCGCTCTGCAGATTGAGCGCGACGACATACTGCGGGTCGGACCGATCGGGGTTCAGCGCTTTTTGCAGGATATCTTGCGCGTGCAGCTGCGTATCCGTGTCCTTAAGGCGTACACGGATGTTGGCATTGGTGGCGCCGGTGTCGAACGTGACGTCGTCAGGCGTGATCTGATTCGCGGCCAGCGCGGCTTCGACCTGGCCAAGCGTCGATGAATCGAGCTTGACCGTCGCCTTGCCGCTCAATATTTGCACCGCCGGCGCTTCGCCGTAGAAATTGGGCAATGTGTACAGAAGGCCGATGGCGAGCGCCACGGCCATCACGACATATTTCCAGAGGGGATAACGATTCATGGGATGTGCCGAACGGAGATTGGCGTGAGGGCGGCATCCGGCAGCTTCACTGCCGGCCGAGGGCGCGCCGGAGAAACTCGGCGACGCCGCCCGGTAAGCGCCAAGCGCGGGGACGCGGTCGTTGCGGCCTTATAGCGACTTGATCGTGCCCTTCGGAAGGATGGTCGTCACGGCGGATTTTTGCACGAGAATCTCGGTACCTTCGGAGATTTCGACGCCGACGTAAGCTTCGCCGACCTTCGTCACCTTACCGACAACGCCGCCGTTCGTCACGACTTCGTCGCCCTTGGCCATCGCTGAGAGCATGTTGCGATGCTCCTTCTGGCGCTTCATCTGCGGCCGGATCATGATGAAATACAGCACCGCGAACATGAGGATGAGCGGCAGGAAGCTCATCAGGCTCGATTCGGCGCCGCCGGTCGCGCCTTGCCCGAATGCGTTGGAAATCATCGACACGTTGGTTTCTCCGTAAAAAGCGATCGGGACCGATCGCAAAAATAGCCGCATATTTTAGCACTGCGCCGTGGCGTGCCGGCGCGGCCAGCGGCTTTCAGGCAAAAGGAACGGAAGGGAGCGATCGCGGTCTTCGGTGCAACTCCCGGTTATGGCGTAGCGCGCAGCTGTCGAGAGCCGATTTGCGGCTCTCAGCATGGCCTCACGGCCGCGCGGCCCTTGGCAGGTCGTTTCGTTTTTATTCGACGCCCCTTGCCCGGTCTTGCGCAAAGCGCTCGCGAAATGCATCGAACGTCCCCGTTTCAATGGCGGCGCGCATTTCGCTCATCAATTCCAAGTAGTAATGCAGATTGTGAATGGTATTCAGTTGTGCGCCGAGAATTTCGCCGGTGCGATGCAAATGGTGCAGGTAACCGCGCGTGAAATGACGGCAGGTGTAGCAGGTGCAAGATTCGTCGAGCGGGCGCAGCGAATTCCGATGCACGGCGTTGCGGATCTTGATGTCGCCGAAACGGGTGAAGAGCCAGCCATTGCGCGCGTTACGCGTCGGCATGACACAGTCGAACATGTCGATGCCTGCAGCAACGCCGGCCACGAGATCTTCAGGTGTGCCCACGCCCATCAGGTAATGCGGCTTGTCAGCAGGCAGGCGCGGACCGATGTGCTCGAGCACGCGCAGCATCTCCTCCTTCGGTTCGCCTACCGAAAGCCCGCCGATCGCGAGACCGTGGAACCCGATCTCTGCGAGGCCCGCGAGCGATTCTTCGCGCAAATCCTCGTACATGCCGCCCTGAACGATGCCGAACAGGGCGTTCGGGTTGGCGAGCCGCGCGAACTCGTCGATCGAGCGCTTGGCCCAGCGCATCGACATGCGCATCGAGGCGGCAGCGTCGGCATGCGACGTCGGCACACCGTCGGTCTGATAGGGCGTGCATTCGTCGAACTGCATGACGATGTCCGAGTCCAGCACTTTCTGGATCTGCATCGACACTTCGGGCGAAAGGAAAAGCTTGTCTCCGTTGATAGGCGAGGCGAACGTAACGCCGTCTTCGGTGATCTTGCGCAGCTCGCCGAGCGAGAAGACCTGGAAGCCGCCCGAGTCGGTGAGGATCGGCCGGCGCCAGTTCATGAAGCGGTGCAGGCCGCCGTGGGCTGCAACCGTTTCAAGGCCCGGGCGTAGCCAAAGGTGAAAGGTGTTGCCGAGGATGATCTGCGCCTGGATTTCCTCGAGTTCGCGCGGCTGTATCGCCTTAACCGTGCCGTAGGTGCCCACGGGCATGAAAATCGGGGTCTCGACGACGCCGTGATTGAGTGTGAGCCGGCCGCGGCGCGCCTGGCCGTCGGTTGCGATGAGTTCGAACGCAAGGCCGTTCGGTGCGGCAGGGGCGATTTCGTGGTGAACGTGCGAATGACCGTCGGTCATTGATCAACTCCAGTGGCCATTGGAAGGCGCGTAAGCAGCATCGCGTCGCCGTAGCTGAAAAAACGGTAGCGTGCCTCGATTGCATGACGATAGGCCGCGCGGATCGTCTCCACGCCGGCAAACGCGGATACGAGCATCAAGAGGGTCGATTTCGGCAGATGAAAATTCGTCACGAGCCGGTCGACCGTGCGAAACCGGTAGCCGGGCGTGATGAAAATGTCCGTTTCGGCCGAAGTTCCCGCGAGCGGACGGTCGGCGGCTTCGGCGTCGCGCGCCGCCGCTTCGAGCGCGCGCAGCGACGTGGTACCGACCGCGACGACCCGGCCGCCGCGCGCACGCGTGGCCGCGATTTTGTCGACGAGCGCTTGCGGCAACTCATACCATTCGCGGTGCATCCGGTGTTCGGCGATGTTCTCGACGCGCACCGGCTGAAACGTGCCGGCGCCCACGTGCAGTGTCAACGTCGCGCGCTCCACGCCACGGGCGTCGAGCCGCGCGATGAGCGCATCGTCGAAGTGCAGTCCCGCCGTGGGCGCGGCGACCGCACCGGGCTGGCGGGCGAAGACGGTCTGATAGCGTGCTTCGTCGCTCGCGTCGGGGGTGTGCTCGATGTAGGGCGGCAGCGGCAGGCGGCCGTAGCGCTCGATCAGATCGAGGCAGGCCTCGGGAAAATGCAGCGTGTAAAACGGCTCCACGCGTACGCCCACAGTAACCTCGAACGCATCGGCAAGACGCAGCGTGGAGCCCGGCGCGGGGCTCTTGCTGGAGCGAATCTGTGCAAGCGCCGTGCGCTCGCCCGTCAGCCGCTCGATCAGCACTTCGATCTTGCCGCCGCTTGCCTTTTGCCCGAGAAACCGCGCCTTGAGCACCTTGGTGTCGTTGAACACGAGCAGATCGCCTGGCGCGAGGCACTCGGGGAGCTCGGCGAAGCGCCTGTCGACAAGGCGCGCGGCAGCGAGGGCTCCGGCGAGCGGAGCGACTTCGAGCAGGCGGCTTGCGCTGCGCTCGGGGAGTGCC
>JAXDQB010000063.1:0-6196 GCA_034668065.1 Paraburkholderia sp. | reverse complement strand
TACGGCTCGGTTATCTTCATTGCCGGCAACATCCCGATGAAATCCGAAGTCACGTCGCTCCTGATCATGACTAAGCTCGAGCAGTACGACTATGCCGGCGCGACGGCGCTCGCCGTCGCCATGCTGCTCGCGTCGTTCGCGATGCTCTTCGCCATCAACGCGCTTCAATGGCATTGGCAGCGGCGCACGAGCCGCAGGGCCGGTTCTGGCCGCGGGCGGGCGCCGTCCGTGACCGCTGAGGGAGCGCTCTAATGAACCGGCTTGCTGCCCCAGTCGATACCGGCCGCCATGCGCGAAACGCCGCGCACGCCATCAAGGCATCGAAGGGCCTCGCCGCGGGTCTGGCTCGCTGGTCGCTGACTGGAATCGCGCTCATTTTTCTCGCGCTCTTTCTTGTCGTGCCGCTCATCGCCGTATTCACGGAGGCGTTCAGTAAAGGCATTACGTTTTACTTCGAGGCGCTCGCCGAGCCGGATGCGCGCGCAGCCATCGCGCTCACGCTCACGGTGGCGGCGATCGCAGTGCCGCTTAATCTCGTCTTCGGCGTCATGGCGTCGTGGACCATTGCCAAGTTCGAGTTCCGGGGGCGCGCGCTCTTGACGACGCTGATCGACTTGCCGTTTTCGGTCTCGCCCGTCATCTCCGGCGTGATCTATGTGTTGCTCTTCGGGGCTCAAGGCTGGCTCGGCCCGTGGCTTGCCGCTCACAACGTGCAGATCGTGTTCGCCGTGCCTGGCATCGTGCTCGTGACAATTTTCGTCACCTTCCCCTTCGTCGCGCGCGAGCTCATTCCGCTCATGCAGGCGCAGGGCAAGGAAGAGGAGGAGGCGGCGCGCGTGCTCGGCGCATCGGGTTGGCAGATATGGCGCCGCGTGACGCTGCCGAACGTGAAGTGGGGGCTCATCTACGGCGTGATTCTCTGCAATGCGCGTGCAATGGGCGAGTTCGGCGCCGTGTCCGTCGTTTCGGGTCATATCCGCGGCATGACGAACACCATGCCGCTGCATGTCGAAATTCTCTACAACGACTACAACTTCGCGGCCGCGTTCGCCGTCGCATCGCTGCTTGCGCTGATTGCGCTCGGTACGCTCGCCGTGAAACTGCTGGCCGAGCGCCGGCTGGCGGCTGGCGGCATTAACCGGGCACTTCGATAAAGGAATCGGGATGAGCATCATCGTCCGCAATGTTGGGAAGCGCTTCGGCGATTTCGTGGCGCTCAACGGCGTCTCGCTCCAATTCGCCCGCGGCGAACTCGCCGCGCTGATAGGCCCGTCGGGCTGCGGCAAGACGACTTTGCTGCGCGTAATCGCGGGGCTGGAGGCGGCCGACGAAGGCGAAATCGTGCTGAACGGCCGTGACGTCGGCCCGCTCGACGCCCGGGAACGGCAGGTGGGCTTCGTGTTTCAGCATTACGCGCTTTTTCGCCACATGACGGTGTTCGAAAACATCGCCTTCGGGTTGCGCGTGAGGCCGCGCCGCGAGCGGCCGTCGCAGGCGGCCGTTCGCGCGAAGGTGCTGGAACTGCTCGAGCTCGTGCAGCTCGATCAGCTCGGTGACCGGTATCCCGCCGAACTTTCGGGCGGGCAGCGGCAGCGCATCGCCCTGGCACGCGCGCTTGCCGTCGAACCGAGCGTTCTCTTGCTCGACGAGCCATTCGGCGCGCTCGACGCGAAGGTCCGCAAAGAGTTGCGCGGCTGGTTGCGCCGCTTGCATGATGAGCTTTCGATCTCGACGCTCTTTGTCACGCATGATCAGGATGAGGCGCTCGACTTGGCGGACCGGATCGTCGTGCTGAATCAGGGGCGTGTCGAGCAGACGGGCAGCCCGCAGGAGATCTACGAGCAGCCCCGCACGCCATTCGTCTACGCGTTTCTCGGCGCGGCGAACCGCGTGGCGGGCAGCGTCGAAGCGCACGGGTTCGTTCCCGATGGATGGAACGCACCGCTGGCCGCCGCGTCGGCGCTGCATGAGGCGGCTGAAGCACCTGGCGGCCCGGCGTACGCCTATGTGCGCCCGCACGATCTGCAGCTCTACCCGCACACGGTTGCCCACACGGATGGTTTGCGTGCCCAAGTACGGCGCGTCATCGCGCGCGGCGCCTCGGTGCGGGTGGAGCTCACCGGTGACGCCGGCCCGCTTGAAGCAGAGTTGGCGCGCGAAGCATGGCACGCGCTGCGGTTGGTCGAGGGCGATCGCGTGACGGTCGTGCCGCGTGCGGGGCAGGTGTTCGGGGCGCCATGATGAAAGAGGTCGGAAATGAACGAGCGCGCGACGGGCGGAAGCCACAAGCGAACGCCGGATGGAACTTGAGAGAGCGCAATGCGACGATGCTGATCGACTATAAGGGGGCATAATGAATTTCCAGCAGCTGCGCTACGTGCGCGAGGCGGTGCGCCGCAATCTGAACCTGACCGAAGTGGCCAATGCGCTTTATGCGTCGCAATCGGGCGTCTCGAAGCAGATCAAGGATCTCGAGGACGAGCTCGGCGTCGACATCTTCGTGCGGCGCGGCAAGCGTCTTACGGGATTGACAGAACCGGGCAAGGCGATGCATCGGCTGATCGAGCGGATGCTGCTCGATGCCGAAAACTTGCGCCGCGTGGCGCGTCAGTATGCCGACGAGGACACGGGGCATCTTGTCGTCGCGACGACGCATACGCAGGCGCGCTACGCGCTGCCTCCCGTGATCCGACAGTTCAAGGAGATATTCCCGAAGGTTCATCTCGCATTGCGTCAGGGCAGCCCGCGCCAGATCGCGCAGATGCTGGTGGAAGGCGAGGCGGACATCGCGATTTCGACCGAGGGCCTCGATCGTTATGCCGATATCGTCACGTTCCCGTGCTACTCGTGGCATCACGTGGTTGTGGTGCCGAAGGGCCACCCGCTAGTCGAGCTGCCGAACGTGACGCTGGATGACGTGGCGGACTATCCGATCATTACATACGAGCGCGATTTCACGGGCCGCTCGCATATCGACGAGGCTTTCGAGAAGACCGGCCGGTTGCCTGACGTCGTACTGACCGCGATCGATGCCGACGTCATCAAGACGTACGTCGAGCTCGGCATGGGTGTCGGCATCGTCGCGGCGATGGCCTACGATCCCAAGCGCGACGCCGAGCTCGTTGCGCTCAATACGCAGCCGCTTTTCGAAGCGAGCACGACGCGCGTGGGGCTGCGCAAAGGCGCGATCCTTCGCGCCTACGCGTACCGGCTAATTGAAATGTTCGCGCCACAACTGGCTGGGACAGACATTACGGGCCGCGTGCGCGAAGCGGCGTAGCGATGAGCGCGGGCGGCCTTGCGCTGTGGTGCAATGCGGCGGGATGGCACGTGCCGTATAGAATGGCGGGCATGAATGCGATATTCCCCTCCGCCCAAACCGAACCCGGTGCCGTTTTGCCGCACATCGCGGTTCTCGCAACTGGCGGCACGATCGCCGGCTGCGCAGCCGACGCGGCGCAGACAGCCGGCTATCAAGCCGGGGTCGTCGGCGTCGACCGGCTGCTCGCAGCGGTGCCGCCGCTTTCCGGTGTTGCCCGCATCCACGGCGAGCAAGTCGCCAATATAGATAGCAAGGACCTCGATTTCGCGCTTTGGTCAACACTCGCGGGGCGTATCGATGCGCTCTCGGCACGCGACGATATCGACGGCATCGTCGTCACGCACGGAACCGATACGCTCGAAGAAACGGCGTACCTGCTGCATTTGACAGTCAAGACCTCCAAGCCTGTCGTCATGACGGCGGCGATGCGGCCGTCCTCGGCGCTTTCGGCAGACGGGCCGCTCAACCTGCTCGGAGCCGCGACGGTAGCCGCGTCGCGCGCGGCACGGGGGCAGGGCGTGCTCGTCGCGGTGAACAATCGGATCCACAGTGCACGGGATATCGTCAAGACGAGTACCTACGCGGTCGATGCGTTTCAATCGCCGGAGGTCGGTGCGCTGGGTTGGGTTCAGGATGGGCGCGTCGAATTTCAGCGCAGCGTCGTGCGCCCGCATACGGCCGCTACGCCGTTCAGAGCGGATGTCGGCTGGCCCGATGTGGCGATCGTCGCGAGCTACGCGGGCGCGTCACGCACGGCCGTGGATGCTTTGATTGCGGCGCGCGTGCGCGGCATCGTCGTTGCGGGAACGGGCAACGGGTCTATTCATGCATCGGTGCAGGAGGCACTTGCAGAGGCCGTGCAGCAGGGCATCGCAGTGGTGCGCGCCTCGCGCGTGGGCTCGGGGCACGTTATGCACAACGGAGCAGCGCCCGACGATGCGCTAGGGTTCACCAGCGCGGGTACGCTCAATCCCTATAAGGCTCGAGTGCTGTTGATGCTCGCGTTGGCGGCGGGAATGGAGGATCACACTCTGCTGCAGCGCGCCTTCGATACCTACTAGGAAGGACCCGCCGGCTTCATGTTACGGGACGGGGCCGCACCATGGATGACCCCTGAATGACGCAGGGCCGGGTTTCTGTCGCGCGAGGTGCCTCGCGCGCTCCTATGAACGACGGCAATCCGACAGACGGACACCCGACGACGACGTCTGACCGACCAAGGCTTCCCCGTCGCCGCCGGGTGCCGCTGCGGACCCAACCTGCCGCTCTCAACTCGAGAGCGGCTTTTGCCGTGCCGTTACATCGTTATGCTTCGCGCGCGGGGCTGTTCCCGTCTTTCGCGATTTCGAAATCGGCCATGATTTCGAGGGCGCGCACAATTGCCGAGTGATCCCAGGCATTGCCGCCATGTGCGGCGCAGACGCCGAAGAGCTGCTGGGCGCTTGCGGTATGAGGCAGGGCAATGCCGAGCTTGCGTGCACCGTCGAGCGCGAGGTTCAGATCCTTCTTATGCAACTCAATGCGAAAGCCTGGGTTGAAAGTGCGCTTGGTCATGCGCTCCCCGTGCACTTCGAGCACCCGCGAGGACGCGAAGCCGCCCATCAGCGCCCGGCGTACGCGCTCCGGGTCCGCACCTGAGCGTGCCGCGAACAGCAGCGCCTCGGCGACGGCCTCGATATTGAGCGCGACGATGATCTGGTTGGCAACCTTGCAAGTCTGCCCCGCGCCATTCTCGCCGATGAGCGAGATGTTCTTTCCCATCAGATCAAAGAGAGGCTTGGCGCGTTCGAACGCCGCTTCGGGGCCGCCCACCATGATCGTCAGGGTGGCTTCGCGGGCGCCGACTTCACCGCCCGATACAGGGGCGTCGAGATAATCGCAGCCGAGGGCATTGACGCGCTTAGCGAATTCCTGCGTGTCGAGCGGCGAGATGGAGCTCATGTCGATGAACAGCTTGCCCGCCGAGAGGCCCTTCACTACGCCGTCGTCGGCGAAGAGCACGTTCTCGACGTCCGGGGTGTCGGGCACGATCGCAATAATGATGTCCGACGCCTTGGCGACTGCCGAGGAATCGGCAACCACCGTTGTACGTTCGCGCAGATCGTCGGGAACCGGAAACTTGCCATTGACGACGAGCGTGTGGCCGCCCTTCAGAAGGTTGCGCGCCATGTGCGAGCCCATGATGCCGAGGCCGATAAAACCAATCTTTGCCATGCTTATGTCTCCGTCAGTCTGATTGCTGGGTCGTGAGCGCGCTCGATTTGCAATCGAGCACGCGGGTCAAGTCGAATGATAAGGGAGCGGTAATGCCGCAAAGCTCATCCTAACGCGGCAGCCTTGCAGTCGGCGACAGTCTGCAGCCAGCCGAGGCCTTCTACCGTCGTCGCGCGCGGCTTGTACTCGCAGCCGATGTAGCCGTCGTAGCCGAGCGTGTCGAGCAGCGCGAACAGGAACGCGTAGTTGATCTCGCCCGTGCCCGGCTCATGGCGCCCCGGATTGTCGGCAAGCTGGATGTGCGCGATGCGCGGCAGGTTGGCTTGAATCGTCGCGGCGAGCTCGCCCTCCATCCTCTGCATGTGATAAATGTCGTACTGCAGAAAGAGGTTGTCCGAACCCACGGCGCTAATCACTTCGAGTGCTTCCTTCGAGCGGTTCAGCGCGAAGCCGGGAATGTCATAGCCGTTGCAAGGCTCGACGAGCAGCTTGATGCCTTCGCGCTTGAGCGCATCGGCCGCGAAGCGCAGGTTGTCGACGATCGTCGAACGCGCAAGGTCCGCATCGACGCTGGCCGGCCGGATGCCGACGAGGCAGTTCAATTGCGGCACCTTCAGCGCTTTCGCGTACTCGATCGCACGCCCCACGCCCTCCTGGAAT
>JAXDQB010000062.1:0-5380 GCA_034668065.1 Paraburkholderia sp. | reverse complement strand
TTGCTCATCGAGGCGGCGCGCGAGGTCCGTGGGAGCCCGACGTTGCTGCAGCGAACGGGCGAATTTCCTTCGCCGTTCGCACACGACTTCCCAATCAGCGACGACGCCGCCCGCTACTACAAGTCCGGCAAGGGCTTTCTCTACCGCGTGTTGCCATTCTGGCTGGCGAGCCTTGCGGATCGGCTCGTCGTAGTGATCGTGCCGCTCGTCGTCGTGCTGATTCCAGGTTTGCGGCTCGTGCCCTCGCTTTATGCCTGGCGCGTCAAGTCGCGTATCTATCGCTGGTACGGCGCACTGATCGCGCTGGAGAGGGCTGCGCTGAACGACACGTCCGCGATCGAGCGCGCCGCGCTCGTCGACAAGCTCGACGTCATCGAGGAGTCCGTGAACCGGCTCAAGATGCCGCTCGCATATGCAGACCAGTTCTACGTTCTGCGCGAGCATATTGGCTTCGTGCGCAACCGGCTCGAGAAAAAAGCGGTGGCTGCGGGTTGAACGCGCGCACGCCGCGTGCGGCGGCGCGTACCATTGACACGCCGGCCGCCGCGGTACCGGCGCGGTGCCGTCCCGACGGGCAACTGGAGGCCCACAATGACCCAAGCGATCGATGCGGCCTCGCCGCTGTGGTTCTACGATTTCGTGTCCCCGTTTTCGTATTTGCTGCTCGAGCAGCACGGCAAATGGCCGACGATGCCGTTCCGACTCGTGCCCATATCAGTCCACGCGCTTTATCGGCACTGGGGCCAGCGCCCTTCGAGCGAAGTGCCGCCCAAACGCGTGTTCATGTATCGGCATGCGCTCTTTCGCGCCGAGCAACTCGGTATTCCGTTCAAAATGCCGCCGGTACACCCGTTCGATTCGACCAAGCCGCTGTTGCTCGCCGCCGCCCTCGATGCCGACGTTGCGACGATTTGCTCGATATTTCGCTTCATCTGGCGCGACGGACGAGATCCCTCCACAGCCGATGGGTTCGCCGACCTCTGCGGCCAGCTTGGGGTGCCACAGGGCGAACGCTTGATAGAGCACGAGGAGACGAAAGCTCGGCTGCGGCGCAATATCGACGACGCAATTGCCCTCGACGTCTTCGGTGTGCCGACGTTTCGCTTGAATCGGCAGATCTTTTGGGGCGAGGACGCCCTGCCGATGGTGCTCTACTGCGCGCGTTCGCCGGGCTGGATCGAATCGCCCGAGGTTCGGCGCATCAGCATGCTGCCGAACGGACTCGCTTCTTCGTAACGTGACGCATGAGGCAGGGCGCCTGCAAGGCATCGTGCCGATGGCGTGTTGATGGCGTGTTGATGGCGTGTTGATGGCGCGTCAATAGCGCGTCAATAGCGCGTCGGTGACGTGCCAAGAGCGTGCGGAGGCGAGGGCTTGACGACCGTCTGTCTGCGAGCGCTCAACGCTGGTTCGCGCGCCGTTTTTCGGCTGTTCGATATTCGGTTGGCGAAAGCGACAGGCGTTTGCGGAAGATCTTTGCGAGACCGTCACCGCTGCTGACGCCACAGCGGCGCGCGATTTTGTCCACCGGCAGATCGGTCGCGACAAGCAACATGCAACTGGCGTCGAGTCGCGCCCGCAATAGATATTCGGACGGCGTGAGGCCCATTTGCGACTTGAAGCGCCGCAGGAAGCTGCGCTCGCTCATCACAGCAACCTGAGCCGCTTTGGCCACCGAAATTGGCCGTCCGTAGTTTTCCCGCATCCAGCGCGCCGCGGCGTTGATTTTTTCGCGGGCGCCGCCTTCGTCGAGCTCGCCGAGCACGGCGCCCAGCCGGCGCCAGGCGCCTGGCATCGAGCGCTCGGAAATCTCCCGCGCAACGTTCGCGCCGCGGTCGCGCTTGACGATCGAAAGGGCTGCCGCGATCGGCCCGAGCGGATCGTCGAGCGCGACGGACTGCTCGATCAGCGGCGCAGTTCGTGCCGCCACGCCGAGCGCGAGCGGCACGCTCGGGTGCTTGCCCGCTGCGCCCGCTTCCCCCGCTTCCCCGCTCGATTCCACGTCCGACATGCCGTCCGATTCCTCGCTTTGCGCGGCGGCACTGGCGGCGGCCAGCATCGCGAACCCCTCGGCGATGGGTTTGACTACGCGGGTATGCTGCAGCACAGTGCGCAGTTGGTGCAGGAACGGCTCGTTGTCCCTCGCCAGCGAGGCACCCGGCCCACCGGCGATGAAGAGCGCGTCGAACCCGTTCGACGCGTAGTCTTCGAGTCGCTCGGACCACACGCGCATGGCTCCGCTGCTCGCAATGCTGCCCCCTGTATCGGACACGACCACGAGCTCGTATGGCTCATGCGGCCCGGTAGCTTCGTAGTGATCGGGCGGAGGCTCATGCGATGGCTCATGCGATGGCTCACGCGACGGCTCACGCGGCGGCTGAGCCTCGCGGGCGGTAATCGAGGGCGGTGGCACGGCAGGCTCTTGCGCGGCGGTCTCGCGCTCGAGTTCGATCTCGTCGGCTAGCCGGAAAATTTCCGCAACCGAACTTACTTCGACGAGCGAAAACGCGTCGAAGATCAGGATAGCGATGCGTTTGGCCATGTAAGCAACATTGCGCGAGGGGCGGGAAGCGTTCGATATAACGGGCGCTGCTTCGTAACGTTCGCCTTCGTGGTTCATGGTTCGTGGTGCGTGAATGCGCTCAGGCAGGCGAACGACGCTTTTCGCTCGAGCATGTTGCGAAGGCGCGAGCTGGCCGTCGCATCATATGCGCCGTACCGGCAGCCTCTGCAAACATCGTCGGAAAAGTGCGAGGTCTTGGCAAAAGTCTTCGATACTTTCGCTCGGGGCTCGGGGCTCGGGGTGGGCTCGGGTGCTCGTTCGCTCCAGCAGGGCGTCAAAAGCGTGCTTGGCGCGGAGGCATGCCTTGTTTTCGTTTCAACGAGCGACATAGCCGGCGGGTGCGGTGAGGTGTGACTTTATCGCCGAGGCGTTTGTGGAGACGACGTAGATCGGCGATTCGGAGAGCGTTAGCGCGACGCGGCCATTTCTGTACGCCAGCGTGGCTGCGTTACCCATGACGTCGAGCACGGTGATTTGACCGGCGGTGCCGTTGCCGTCCACCTGCAGCGAGTAGGGAACGACGTAAGTTTCGCTGAAGCCGGATGATGCGTTCCACACCGCATTGTTGTGCGTCCAGAGCGCTGTGACGATCTTGCCGCCGTTCTGGCGCTGGAAAGCGTAGCCGTAGACGCCGGCCGGCGCGTCGTTCAGATAGCCGAGCGTGCGCGTGCCGTCGATGATTCGCGTCATTGCAGCGATGGCCATGGCGGCCGGCTTCGGGCTGATGTGGCTTGCCCCGTAGCTGCCCTTGGCGTTGGCGATGTCGAAGAAAAGACCGTAGCCGGGCGGAGCCTCGGGCGTGTCGGACGAGTAGAAGACGAAGCTCACGTCGGTGCCCTCGCCAAGCAGAATCAAATGCGTGCGCGCGACGACGGCTCCGTGCGCGAAGAGCACGTTCTGCGTCGGATAGGCCGTGCCGTAGGAGGTGCCGATGTCGTAGCTGATGCCGGTCTCGGTGGCGAATAGCTTCGCGCCCGGTTTCAGATACTGAGCCATGGCGCGGCGCAGCTCGCGCAGCGAAGCGGGCAGTGCGTTGGCCGCGGCCGCCGCATCGGCGGCGGTGGCTACACGCTCGGGCGGATGTGAGGGCGAGCAGCCGATATCGTAATAGCCGTGGATCGCCACCCCGTCCAGATAGCGCATGAGACCGAGCGGTGCAAGGCGCTTCAGCCATCGCGTGTTGTCGCGCACCGAGGCGTTCGTCGTCCCCATCACGACGGCGTGCGGATCGGTCGCGTGAATGGCTTCGTAGGTCGCGCGGTAAAGTGCGACGAAATGCGCGTCAGAATCGCGCCAGGGCAGACCGCTGTCAGGATCCGGCTCCCAGGTCACCTGGTAGTAGTTGTTCGCCTGACGCGCGAAGTACTTGCCGCGGATCAACGCGGAATCGGCGCCGACGCGTCGCATGTAGTTGAAGTATGCGCTCATCGACGCGGGCAAGTAACTGTGCGTTGCCTTGCCTGTCGGGCTCGCCCAGCCCGGTATCCCGTCGAGCTGTATGAGCCGCATGATGTCGCCTTTTCTGAAGTACGGCACGAGCGTCTCGACACCGGGCTTGAATGTATCGGCGTGTTCGGGTTCCAACATGTACCAGTTGCGATTGTCGTTGGCCCACGAAAGGCCGAGCTCTGGGTAGAGCGGCCGGTAACCGTCGCCGTCGCAACAGGTCTCCCCCGGCAGCAGGACGTTGGTGCCCTGGCCGCCGAAGCGGTGCTGGTCTTCGTGCGCGTAGGTCACAGAAGGCAGTACCGACGATAGGTCGGGCAGCACGCCGAACGTTGCGATGCCGGCGGGCCGCGTGCCGCGCGAAGCCAGTGCTTCGCCCGCCCGGACTAGCGTCGCGGAAATGGCGAAGTAGCCGGCAAGCGATGAACGGCAACGCAACGTCGTTGTGCGCGCGCCGCTCGCTACCGCAAAACGCCCGCTCGCTCGCACCGCATTCCAGTCGTCGTGCAGCTGCCATACGACGGCATCGTCTGCGCTGGTGCGCGTCGTCAACGCAATCGTGAATGCTTTGCCAAGCGGGAACATGCGGGTGCCGTCGCTGCCGGGCGTATCGGCTTCCATCGCGTCGCCTTGGGTGGGCGTGGCGGCTGTCGACGCGGCCGCAGGCTCGCATTCGACAGATCCTGTTGCAAGGCGCATCGGGCGCACGCCGGAACTCAACGCTGGCGATTGGGCGGCCGGCGAGCCGGATGCTTTTGTCGCAGCATCGGCCCCGCTATCGGCGCGACTGCGGCCGCACCCCAAAAGGGCGAGCCACACGAGGCCAATAATCGACAGGCGCCGCCCCTCGAGCGCAAATATAGAGCCCCGAGTGCCACCTCGGCCCGCGCAACAGAACGAACGCGCGGCGGCCATTCCGGGAGGCTTGAGCGTAGCAGGCATGGGCGATGCGCCTCAAAAAGCAGGACGTCCAAATTAAATCATAACAATCGCGCTTTCATTGTGGCATGGCAAACGTCAGCGCTGTGCCGGTGCAAGCGAACTGTTTCGTCCAATGAGCGAATCGGCGCGCGCTAAGTCATTTAATGCAAGCCAATTGCGCGGGCTGGGACTTTTCAGTGTAGGTTTCGGCATTCGTTACATCTTTAACTTTTCGATTCATTCGCCAGCCAATTGAAAGAATCGCAATAAAAAATTGATCAAACATGAAACATGCCGGTAACTAAGGGAAGGCAATTTGATAATACCGAATATGAAATATAGAAAGAAATTCCGGTAATTTCGAGGTTTTCCGCCTAGGCTCCATGCGCCAATGTGGCCTGCGCAACACACCTCTTTTCCGCCAGCGTTTATCGTCGTGGCGTGCGTTCG
>JAXDQB010000061.1:0-6957 GCA_034668065.1 Paraburkholderia sp. | reverse complement strand
CATGAACGGCTTCCTGAATCGATTGCACGACATTATTCGCGCTGGTGGCGATCTCCGTGGCGTGCTTGCGGGCCGTATCCTCAATCGATGACTGGACACCCGACACGGCCTTTTCGATGTCGGTCTTCATCTTGCGCACGTCGTCGAGCTCGATTTGGCGCTCGACCTCTTTCTGCACGTCACCGATGTATCGCTGCGCGCGACCAATCAGCGTTCCAACAGTACGCGAAACACGCGGCAAGCGCTCCGGGCCAAGGACAACAAGCGCCACTACGCCGACCACGGCCATTTTCGATATATCAAAGTCAAGCATGAGTACGGCACCTCCGGGGACGGAACGCAAACCCCGGCATTAAGAAAATGGCCACCGGTCAAGTAGAAAAGCCCGGGCAATAGGGCTTACAACAGAGGGCCGGGATTCAATGCGACGTTACTGTTTGCCGAGCCTCGACATCAACTGTCGCGCCGCGCGAAACCGCCGTAGCGACCTCGCCCTCAGGGCCGTCGGCATCTTTCAGTCCTGCCTTGAAACCCTTGACTGCGCCGCCAATATCCGAGCCGATGGTTCGAAGCTTCTTGGTGCCAAATACCATCGCGACGATAGCAACGACGATCAGCCAGTGGCCAATACTGAGACTGCCCATTACATTGACTCCTAAAATTGAATGACAGCGTCCTGCAAGATTTGCCTGCGGCCGTCTGCCGCGTTCCCTGCCGCGCCAACTGTCGCCACAATAGCGGGACCGTAGTGCTCAGAAATATTACATCCAACCACTACGACGGTGCATCAAAATGCCTTATGGCTTCCTAAGAAAATCTGATTGTTTCAGAGCACCTTCTTCCTTTTAAGATCGCGTCCCAGGAGTGGACGAAGACACCCTTGACACTGCCGCAAACCGCCTACCGCACAACATGTGGGCGATATGCAGCAAAGTTCTCGAACATCCCTCCGCATTGCTCAAGCGCTATACGGCGCACGAAGCGTTTTCGATTGGCTTTTGCTTAGAGGAAAAAGTATGACAGACCTGTCGCGCCGCAAAATTCTGGCTGGCGCTGCCGCCGGTACTGTGGCTCTTGGGGCGTCGGTTGCTGCGAAGGCAGCCGAATTCGGCAATCCGGACACTCCGCCGCAAGGCGCCATCAACTCAGGTGGTAGGGCACTGACCGAACCCGGTCCGCAAAACAAGGCGTTGGCTAGCCAACTCCCGTCGTTCATGAATCCGCCTGCAACCGACGTTGGCGGCATGGAGATTCCCTGGGCGTCGTTCAACCTTGCGCACAAGCGCATTCAGGCGGGCGGCTGGGCGCGGGAAGTCACGACCGCGGCGTTCCCGATTTCGAAGGACATTGCAGGCGTGAACATGCGCCTCGGGCCGGGTGGCATTCGTGAGCTGCACTGGCACCAGCAAGCCGAATGGGCGATCATGGTTAGCGGCCAATGCCGGATCACCACGATCGATACGCACGGCCGCCCAGAAGTCTCTGAAGTGCAAGCCGGCGATCTCTGGTATTTCCCGCCGGGCCTGCCCCACTCCCTCCAGGGTCTCGGAGAGGACGGCGCGGAATTCGTGCTCGCGTTCGATAACGGCTCGTCTGGCGAATTCAACACGCTGATGGTGTCGGATTGGATCGCACATACGCCGCCGCACATCCTGGCGAAAAACTTCGGCGTGGACGAGTCCGCGTTTAAGAACGTCCCCCTCGAGCAGCTGTGGATCTTCCAGGGCACGCAGCCTGAACCGCTCGCAGAAGCGCAAGCGTATGCCGCATCTCCGGCGGGTCGCCCGGATCATCCGTTCATCTTCCGCGCCAGCACGATGGCGCCGACGAAGAGTTCGGCCGGCGGTGAAGTTCGCATTGTCGACAGCAAGAATTTCAATGTGTCGAAGACTGTCGCGGCGGCGATCGTCACGGTCAAGCCGGGCGGCATTCGCGAACTGCACTGGCACCCGGATGCCGATGAATGGCAATACTTCATCAAGGGCAAGGGCCGCATGACGGTGTTTGACACCGGCCCGCGCGCGCAAACCGTGGACTTCCAGCCGGGCGACGTCGGTTACGTCAAGAAGAACCTGGGGCACTACGTCGAAAACACTGGCACTGAAGATCTCGTCTTCATCGAAGTGTTCAAATCGGATCACTTCTCGGAAGTGCTCCTCAGCGAATGGCTCGCGAATACGCCGCGCGAGTTGGTGAAGGCACACCTGCGTGTCGACGACGCAACGCTCGATGCGATCCACAAGCTGAAGAAGCCCCTCGACGTTCTGGCCTAAGCCTGCTCGAATGCTGCGCGTCGTATCGATTCCGGTCATACGACGCGCTGCACCAGACGCTTCGGTCAAGCGTTGTCATACGCCGTCGAGCCCGCGAGTCAGGACCGACGGCGTTTTTCCAAGCACATTGCCTCACGTGCGTGAGTGTCCCGCGATATCACGGGCCACTTAAAACGACTCTCCCGTCAGCTCACTCAGAGACATCGCAATTTTGATGGCATTGAAGAAATCCGCCAATCTCTCATTTTCACGAGGCGCAACCGTCGCCACCGTGGGAGCGATGCGCGACGTGCTCGGCAACGACCGTCGAGGGTTACGGATCCTTCTGCCCTTTGCAGGCCCTGCCCTTGCCGCTCGTTGCGCTGGTCGTGCTTTCGTCCGGCGCTCAGTGATGAGCGATTTCCGGGCTGGCAAGCAGATGATCTGGACGGCTGTGGCTGCCACCGCGGTGATTCTTGTACGGAACGCCGTGCTGATCTGCCAGGCGTTCACTTCGTAATGGCGCAGAGGAGCATCCACCATGGGCTGCGTTCGGGCTGCTCGAAATCAATACCGGGGGCTCCGTCAGATTCAGGCTTTCTTCCGGCTCGCGCCGCTGATGATCAGGCATCCCAAGCAGGTTGATATGAGCCGCGCCGTCCGTCAGCAAAAACTGTTTGAATGCCTGCGCTACCGTCGAGAGCGGTTTATCGGAAACGTGCGCCACGCAAAGGCTCCGCTGGATTGGAAACCCGTCCACGTCCAGGACGACCAGCAGCCCGGCCTGAATCTCCAGCCAAATAGCGTAAGCGGACAGAAAGCTGATTCCCATGCCGGCCATGACCGACTGCTTGATCGCTTCCGAGGATGGGATTTCCATCATCCTCAATGGGTCGAGCCGGCCCGCCAGCGCGATGTCCATTGCGACCCTCGTATCGGTCCCGCTTTCGCGAGTAATAAGGCGCTCGTCCGCAATTCGGGCGAGCTCAATCCCCGTCAGCCCGGCGAGAGGATGGGTTGGCGAAGCCACGAGCACAAACGGATTGGAAGCAAAGTCCTCGGCCACAATGGCGGGATCCTCCGGCGCATGGCCCATCACCGCCAAGTCGATCTCGTCGTTGCGGAGCATCCGAACGAGTTCGTCGCGACATCGGATCTTAAGGTCGAACTCAATGCCCGAAATGCGCTGGCTAAAGGCGTTCACAAGACGTGGAAAAAAATACCCCCCCGTAGTAATAACGCCGATTCGCAGCGCGCGGCCAACCCCCGTCTTCAGCCTGGCAATGGACTTTTCGACTTCGCGGAACTGACTGAGGATCACGTAGCAATGGTGAAGCAAAACCTTCCCCGCTTCGGTCAGCGCGAACTTCTTTCCCGTATGGCTGAACAGCGGCAAGCCCGTGACCTCCTCGAGTTGCTTTATCTGCATCGAGACCGCGGGCTGCGTGAGGCACAGATCCTCGGCGGCCCGGGAAAAGCTGGAGTGGCGGGCAACAGCTTCAAAAATCCTGAGTTGCCGCAGCGTGAGACTCTTCATCTCAGGGACCGACCGGTCATTAAGCACTTTCTTCCACCTTCCTCATACTCGAAACGCGCTGCTGGCTCTGGCGGGCCGCTACACCGTAGGTGCCCGCGACCATCGCGAGATCCTGCTACGCCCCGAGTGTCTTGCAGCGACACACTGTCACACGTATTTTGAATGAATTTCCTTTTGTCTGCTGCGGACCGCCTTCCTCGAAAGCGCGTTCACAGACGGCCCAAGTGGTGCGCGGCCGGAGTTCGACAAGTGGCGATCGAGCGCTGACGGGGCCTAGGGCGCTCATTGGCGGCGGCAAATCGGACTCGCGCAAGGGGTTGAGGGTCACGACGACAAAACAGCAAAATAGTATTTCTCAATCCGAATAGCCGCTTTGCGCTGACAATTACGGCTTTGTCGCTAGCCCGCGCTCCATTGACAAGGCCTCCCAATGCATATATCGAAGGCCCCTTTTGGCATTAGCCGACGCGCTCCGCCGCGGATTGCGCCGCGCGCCCACGCGCACCGAATGCATACGAAAGCACGGCCGACAGCAGCAGTGTCGCACTGACAAAGTACAACCCCAGCGAGAAGTCGCCGCTCATGCCACGCAGCTTGCCGATCACCATCGGCCCGATCGTGCCTCCGATAAGGCTGCCCATCGCGTTGATGATGGCGATGCCCGCCGCCGCGGCAGAGCCTGACAGGAACTGCGTCGGCATGCTCCAGAGCGGTGGCTTGGCGGCGTTGATGCCGAAGTTTGCGATGGACAATCCGATCACGAGAATCAGCGCGCTCGATGCATGTCCCGACATGATCATGCCAATCCCGGCAGCCAGGCACGCAATGGCGACGTGCACGCGACGTTCGCCCGTGCGATCCGAGTTGCGCGCCCAGAGCACCATGCCGACCACTGCGACCAAGTTCGGAATTGCGTTGACGAGACCCAGTTCGAAGTAGCTGAACCCGAAGCGGTGGATGATCATCGGCGCCCAGATGCCAATCGCGTACAAGCCGGTTGACGTCCCGGCGTAGATCAGCGAGAGAAGCAGCACGCGCGGGTCCTTCACGGCGGCCCAAATCTTCGATGCGCTCTGCGCCGATTTCGCGGCGCGCTCTCGCGCCATCTCCTCACTGAGCCAACCCCGCTCCTGTGCGCTCAGCCACGTCGCATCTTCGGGCCTGTCGGTCAGAAAAAACCACGACACGATGCCGAGCAACACCGTGGGCGCCCCTTCGGCCAGAAAGAGCCACTGCCAGCCATGTAAATGCGCAATGCCGTCCATGTCGAGCAGCGCTCCTGAGATCGGCGAGCCGATCATATTCGACAGCGGGGCCGCGGCCATAAATATGGCGGTGACGAACGCGCGGTGTCGGGCCGGGAACCAGTAGCTCAGATAGAGAATGATGCCGGGAAAGAAGCCGGCTTCGGCAAGGCCAAGCGCGAAACGCAGCGCATAGAAACTGTGGGGACCAGTGGCCAATGCCGTCCCCGCGGACAACAGCCCCCACGCAACCATCAGCACGGCAATCCAGCGGCGCGCACCCACACGTTGGAGCACAAGGTTCGAGGGCATGCCGCACACGATGTAGCCAACGAAAAAAATGCCCGCGCCGAAGCCGAACATCGCCGGCGTCAGACCGATTTCGCGGTTCATCGTCAGCCCGGCAAAGCCGACATTCACACGGTTCAGAAAACTCAAAAAATACAAGACGACGATGAAGGGGACGATGCGCCGCGAAATTTTGCGGATGGTGCTGGCCTCAAGTGCGGCCGCATCGAGGAAGTCGAGCTGCGGGGTCATGTTGTGTCTCCTGCCGTACCGCGAGCGCGGTCGGTCTATTGTTTGAAATTAGCGGCTCACCCCGCAAGGAGGACACGGGGCGAGCCGAAAAGCGAAGCCCCGCGCTACGACGCAGGCTCCGCCTTCACCGCTGCTGCCTGCTGCGCCGGCAGGTCGATGCGCGCCCAGGGCTGGGCCGACCAATGGTTTGCTTCAAAGGCCGCAATCGCATTCTCCTGGCGCAACGTCATGCCGACCATATCAAGACCTTCGAGCAGCATTTGCTTCTGGCGCGGCGGTATCGAAAAGCAATAGCGCCGTCCGCTCGGCGTCACAACGACTTCGCCCATCAAGTCAATCGTGATTTGTTTGTCGGTTGCGGCTTCGGTCTCGGCGACGAGCGCCTCGATCTGCTCAGGCGGCAACGTCACCAGCAGCAGCCGGTTGTTCAGCGCATTGAAATAGAAAATCTCGCCGTAGCTCGGCGCGATGACCGCGTCGATTCCGGCCTGCTGCAGCCCCCATACTGCGTGCTCGCGGCTCGAACCGCAGCCGAAGTTCGAACCCGCGAGCAAAATCCGCGCGTTTGCGTACTCGGGACGGTTCAGCACGAAATCCGCGCGCGGGCGGCCGTTCGCATCGAAGCGCAAATCGTACAGCACGCCGCGCGCAAGTCCGGACTTGTCGATGCCAAGCAGAAACTGCTTCGGCATGATCTGATCCGTGTCGAGGTTGTTGACTGGCAGCGGCGCCGCGACGCCGATGATCCTATGCAGCTCAGGCATGACCGAACTCCTTGCGTATGTCGACGATGCGTCCTGCGATCGCCGCGGCGGCGGCCATCGCAGGGCTCATCAGATGGGTCTTGCTGCCACGTCCCTGACGGCCTTCGAAGTTGCGATTGGTCGTCGAGGCGCAACGCTCGCCCGCCTTCAGCACGTCATCGTTCATCGCGAGACACATCGAGCATCCGGGCTGACGCCATTCGAAACCGGCATCGATAAGCACTTGGGCGACGCCTTCACGTTCGGCCTGGTCACGAACGAGGCCGGAACCGGGCACCACCATCGCACGCACGCTCGGCGCAACCTTGCGCCCGCGCACGACGGCGGCCGCCGCGCGAAGATCCTCGATTCGCGCGTTCGTGCATGAGCCGATGAATACGCGGTCGATCGGCGTGCCCTCGATCGGAGCGCCGCCCGGCAAGCCGATGTAATCGAGGGCCTTGCGCATCGTCGCCGCATCGAGCGCCGCACCGTCCGCGCTGTCGGGAATGCGGCCATCCACCGGTATGGCCTGGTCCGGGCTCGTCCCCCATGTGACATAGGGCGCGACCTCGCCCGCGTCGAAGCGGTGTTCGACATCAAAGCGCGCGCAGGCGTCGGAGCGAAGCGCACGCCACGCC
>JAXDQB010000060.1:0-4393 GCA_034668065.1 Paraburkholderia sp. | reverse complement strand
AGTACGTTGTTGACGACGTAATAGAGCACCAGGCCCGACGGGAAGAAGAAGAACATGACCGAGAACGCGAGCGGCATGAACATCATCATCTTGGCCTGCACCGGATCGGGCGGCGTCGGGTTCAGTTTCGTCTGCACGAACATCGAAACGGCCATCAGCACGGGCAGAATGAAGAACGGATCCTGTTGCGACAAATCGTGGATCCAGAGAATCCACGGCGCACCGCGCATCTCCACAGAGGAGAGCAGCACCCAATACAGCGAGATGAACACCGGAATCTGGATGACGATCGGCAGACATCCACCAAACGGGTTCACCTTCTCCGTCTTGTAGAGCTCCATCAGCGCCGCGTTCATCTTCTGCGGATCGCTCTTGAAGCGTTCGCGCAGCGCCTGCATGCGCGGCGTGATTTCCTTCATGCGCGCCATCGATTTGTAGCTCGCGGCCGACAGCGGGAAAAACACGGCCTTGATGAGCACCGTGAGCAGCACGATGGCCCAGCCCCAATTGCCCACGAAACCGTAGATTTTCTCGAGCAGCCAGAAAAGCGGCTTCGCGATAATCGTGACCCAGCCATAGTCCTTCACGAGATCGAGCCCAGGTGCGACGCCCGAGAGCACGCTCTCCTCCTCGGGGCCGGCGAAGAGCCGTGCCGGTACGTCTGCTGATTGCCCAGGCGCAATTGTCGTCACGGGCTGCGCCAGGCCGACGCGATAAAGCGTCGGGTCGATTTTCTCGACGTAGACGTTGCGCTTGGCGCCCTGCTGCGGAATCCATGCCGACGCGAAGTAGTGCTGCACCATGGCGATCCAGCCGTTGTCGGCCGAAGGCGTGTAGTCCGCCTTGTTCTTGTCGATATCGCTGAACGCGATTTTCTGGAAGTGATGCTCGTTCGTATAGACGGCCGGCCCGATGAACGTATGCGAGAAGCGGGGTGTCTCGACAGGCGAGCCGTCGCGCACGAGCTCCATGTAGACGCTCGGCGTGACGGGCGCCGTGCCGACGTTTTCGATTTTCGTATCGACGCCAATGACGAAGCTGCCGCGAGTGAACGTGTAAGTCTTGACGACTTTTACGCCCCCTTTGACGGGCGATTCCAAGCTGATCTGGAAGGACTTCTGATCGTCGGTCAGCGCGCGCGGACCTGCCTGCGCCGTGAAGACGTCGTTGTGGTTCGGGAAGTCGCCGCCGATCAAACCCGTACGCGCGACGTACGTGTGGTTCGCAGTATGGTCGAACAGCGTAATGTTCAGATCGGCCTGTTTCGGGTTGCCGTTGCGAGTGAGGGTCAGCTTTCGAAGCGTGCCGCCGCGCGTATCGATCTCGCCGTCGTAGACGTCCGTGCTGAAGTGGATCAGTTGAGCGGCGGCAGCCGGTTGCTCAGTCGACGCTCCCTGGGGGCCGGCTACAGCCGTGGCTGGCGTGGCGCTCGATCCGGGCACGCTCGCCTCGGAGCCGGCGCCGGAGGCGGCCGGCGCCATCGCGGTTTGCGTGGCCGCCGGGCTCGGGAAGAACATCGAGGGGCGTCCGTGGTCGCGCTGCCAGTTGTCGAACAGCATGATCGCTGACACAAAGAAGATCGCCCATAGGACGGTGCGTTTGATATCCATGCGTGGTCTCAGATTCGATGGAGCGGCGCTTCAGCGCTTTCTCGGGGTAGGGGGCGGAACGAGATCGATCCCGCCCGCGGAAAACGGATGACAGCGGCACACGCGTTTGAGTGCGAGGTAACTCCCGCGTGCGGCGCCATGATACTGGATTGCCTCGCGTGCGTAATCGGAACAGGAAGGATAAAAGCGGCACCGGCTGCCGAGCAGGGGGCTCACGGCAACTTTGTAGAAACGCAGTAGCGCGGTTAGTACCGTCTGCATGGCGATGAAGCGGTGACCTCCGTCCCTAACTTCCATCCTCGGCTGCGCCGATTTGCGCGGGCCCCGACTGGCGGCGGGCGATCTCGCGCGCCGCTTTCTCGAGCAGTCCCTCGATTTCGGCGCGGCAAAGCGCCTTCAACGGGGGCGACGTGGCGCTCGGGAACGTCCCCTTGTCGAAGCGGGCGTGCAGGCGCAGCAGAATGTCCCATCCGCCAAACTCGGTGCGACGCAGGCGAAACGCCTCGCGCGCAATACGCCGCACCAGATTGCGCGTCGCTGCGCGCGGTGCGAACTTCTTGCCGATGACAAGACCAAGCCGCGCTTCATTCCCGGTGGGCCTCGCGTACATGACGAAGTGAGCCGACCGGCGCCACGGGCGCAAACGAAAAACGGATGAAAACTCATCCGTTTTTAGAAGCCTCGCGGCTTTGGGGAAAGCGGCTTGTGCTCGCAACGGACCGAGCCCGATGACAGCGTGCGTGCGGCCTCGCGTTGCCGCGGGCTTCATACGCGCCGCGCCGTTTGTCTCTTGCAGCTTGATGGAGATCAGACGGCCAGGCGCTTGCGACCCTTCGCGCGGCGGGCGTTGATCACTTTGCGGCCGCCGGCGGTCTTCATGCGCACGCGGAAGCCATGGGTGCGCTTGCGGCGCGTCACGGAAGGTTGGTAGGTACGTTTCATGTCGTTCTCACTGGAGAGGGCCCGCGTGCACCCGCGTGCGCTTTGCTTGGCGCTTGTGCTGCCGCTGAATGCGCGCACTTACGCCTGCCCCAACATCAGGCAACGGCCTGCTTGCGCAATGCTGGGAGACGGCTGACGGGTCGAAAAACTGTTTTCGCTTTCGCGGGAACCCGCTATTTAAACTGCTTTTCTCTTGGCCGTCAATACGTTACGCCCAACGTCCGGCCCCCGCGGAAGGGGCATTCGCGCACGCGGTGTGCGATCCGGCCCTGTGGATAACTTCCTGGTGGACCCATTTTGGCGGTAGAATTATGGCTTGTCTCAAGAATCCCGCACGCCGCTCCAAGTCTGTCCGTTCGCCATAAGTATCTGGGGCGAAAGGGGATTTTTTGCGTTCTCGTCTAACTGGTCCGAGTCCTTCGCGCATCGAGCGAGAAGGACGGTGGCGAGTGCCCGTGCCCTAAAAAACGACGTCACCTTGATGAACGAATTCTGGCAACACTGTTCCGGCCTGCTGGAGCGCGAATTGACGCCCCAGCAGTACGTGACGTGGATCAAACCTTTGGCCCCGGTCGCCTTCGACGCCGACGCGAATATGTTGTCTATCGCAGCGCCGAACCGCTTCAAGCTCGACTGGGTCAAAAGCCAGTTTTCGGGCCGGATTTGCGATCTCGCGCGAGACTTTTGGCAGTTGCCAATCGACGTGCAGTTCGTGCTCGATCCGAAAGCGGGGGCACGCAGCCCGATGAGCGCCGCGAGCGTCCCGTTGCCGCGCGGGCTCGCGTCTGCGTCCGCTGCGATGCCCGAGCGCGCGGGCGCCGGCGCTGCTGTTGGCGGCGACATGTCGCAACGCGGCGGCGCGAGGGACGCCCGCGCATCGGCCAACGATAGGGCCGACATCGATTTGCCGAGTGTCGATGCCAACGAGGCTGCGGCCGCACGGCGCACGTGGCGGCCAGGCTCGTCGCCGGGGGCAGGGCAGACGGAAACCGATGCGACGTTTGAGCGCTCGAAGCTGAACCCCGTGCTCACGTTCGATAACTTCGTGACCGGCAAGGCGAACCAGCTTGCGCGAGCGGCGGCGATCCAGGTGGCCGACAATCCCGGCATTTCGTACAACCCGCTCTTCCTCTACGGCGGCGTGGGGCTGGGCAAGACGCACCTGATACACGCGATCGGCAACCAGTTGCTGCAGGACAAGGCGGGGGCGCGGATTCGCTACATTCACGCCGAGCAATACGTTTCCGACGTGGTGAAAGCGTACCAGCGCAAGGCGTTCGACGATTTCAAGCGCTACTACCATTCGCTCGATCTGCTGCTTATCGACGACATTCAGTTTTTTTCCGGCAAGTCGCGCACGCAGGAAGAGTTCTTCTATGCGTTCGAAGCGCTCGTTGCGAACAAGGCGCAGGTAATCATCACGAGCGATACGTACCCGAAAGAGATTTCGGGCATCGACGATCGCCTGATTTCGCGCTTCGATTCGGGCTTGACTGTGGCGATCGAGCCGCCCGAGCTCGAGATGCGCGTGGCGATCCTCATGCGCAAAGCGCAGTCCGAGGGTGTGAGCGTATCGGAAGACGTCGCGTTCTTTGTGGCGAAGCATCTGCGCTCGAACGTGCGCGAGCTCGAGGGCGCGTTGCGCAAGATCCTGGCGTATTCAAAGTTTCATGGCCGCGACATCACGATCGAGCTGACGAAGGAGGCGCTGAAGGATCTGCTCACCGTGCAGAACCGGCAAATCTCCGTCGAGAACATTCAGAAGACGGTGGCCGATTTCTACAACATCAAGGTCGCTGACATGTATTCGAAAAAGCGGCCGGCCAATATTGCGCGGCCGC
>JAXDQB010000059.1:0-11782 GCA_034668065.1 Paraburkholderia sp. | reverse complement strand
CGGAAAACAGGCGTTCGACACGTTCGCACCGAGCGGGCGGCGTCCACCGCAGTCTCGTTCCGGTCTTCGATCCGCTCATCATTTCCGCCGTCGGTCGCCGAAACTATCCTTCAATTGCAAACGCGTTGAGACGATTTTACTTCGGCGGGCGCGAAGATCTAATCGAGTGTTGCGCAGTTTTAATGGTTTTCAGTAAGTCGTGCCCAATTTTCGATTTATGCCATTAACTCCAGCTTGTTGCAGTTCGCATGGCAGCACGAAACTTCGCGTTCTCCCTAAGGGAGGTAAGCATCTGCCGATTTAATGTGCCTCGGAGCACAAGAATGAAACGCTGCACTCGTTGCATTGCGCCGCTTGAAATAGTTTCCTGCTTCGAAGTTTCTTGGCGCATCTGGAAGCGAGTGGCGCGGTCGACCGCTCCAAAAAATTTGACGTGCGCAAAAGTCCGATTGCGCTTCGATAACTTGCGTTATACAGAGAGATTAAATAATGGCCGATTCACACAGAATCAACAATAATTCGAGCTCACGCTCGATCGTTTCGTCACATGGCGCTCGTGGTAGCGGCGACCATGAAGCGTCTTCGTCTCGTTCGATTAACGCGCAAAGCCTTGCGCGCACGCAGAGTTCATTCGCACAGTTGCCGTCGACCAGGAATTCGCCCAGGAGCCACACCCCATCAACAGTACGCCCGCGCAACAGCATTGAACTGGCGGATTTGGAACGCGTCGGGCAGGCGCTGGAGGAGGTCGTAACGGGGGCGATCGGGGGCGAGGCCCTCCCGAGGGACTTGCATTCGGCGGTCTCGCTTTGGCAGAGAATTACGGGGCGACTGCAAGCCGCGCTCGGTGGTGCTGTTACTGCAGGTACGACGTTTGGCCTCGCGCGTGGCTCGGGCTCGCTCGTCTTGCCGCCCTCATCGAGTGCCAATTACGGCACCGACGTCGGAACCGCTATACAAACCGTCTTGTTCGGTGGAGCCGCCGCTGGTGTCGGAAATACGCTGGCTGCAACGGTATTGACGCCCGCCATCACTGCCCTCTGGTCGCAAATGGTGGGTAGCAATACGTCATTCGTAGCCATAGATCCCGAAAAGTTGGTTCCCGAGAATTCGCCGAACCGGCCTGCTCAGATCGAGAAAGTGAAAATCGCTCAGGCGAAATACGCCGTCGACTCGTTGACGAACATCCTCGCTGGAATGCTTAGTTTTGGGGTAGCCAATGCGGCTAAATCGGCGGGAGCGGTCAACGCCAATTTGCCGCCGACGGCAAACTGGGCTCTCGGCGCGGCGACGTCAGGTGCGGCGGGTGCCATAAACACCGCTATTACGGATCTGTTTAAGGGTTCGAGTAAGGTCAATCTGGTTGGTCCTAACGGGCCGCTCCGCGTCAATCTATTCGCAGCGCAATCGGCGGCCCCGAAGGAAGTAGGTTCGTCTGTGCGGAATGCCACGAGTGGACTTCTCGGGCAAGGCGGTTTCGCACGTCAAGGTGCGCAGGCAGGCATGCAAGTTGCTGGCCGGGCTGCGGCCGTTACCGCATCCACGCTCCCGCTCGCGGTGTTGCAAGCGGCCATTCCGGCGCTTAGCGAGGCGATCGAGAAGGCCGGCGCGTCGAAGGACGCAGCTAGCCAGGCGGCGAGCGCCGTATTGAATCTGGTGGGATTCGCCGCAGTTGTGGCCATTTATTTCAACGGACTCGGCATGATTGGTCGAGCGCTTCCGCAACGGCCGTCGGGTACTCAGCCGCCGCAGCCGCAGCCGCAGCAGCAGCAGCGTCGGCGGTGAAACGCCAGGCGGGTATTGTGGGCAACACGATCGGGCATTCCGGGAAGTAACCAAGCGGACCGGAGGCAGGGTTGGCGTTGCGCATGACATCAACCATGCGGGGCACGCACGGGCACCAGGGCATTCGTCGCGTGCTGCTGGGCAGCGTCCGAATCGTTGCTGCGCGCAACGCAAATGCCCCTGCTGTTCTTGCGCCAAGACTCAGAGGGCGGCAAGGGCACGTCGTTTAATCCAATCGCGCGCTCGGCCGATGCAGCACCGGGCGCGCAAAGGCGCGGGCTCAACCGAGTGCCGCCTTCTGCCGTTCGCTCGTTCTACGCCAGAAGGCGGCCAGCGCCGGATGAATCGTTTCGCGCCAGCGCGGACCGGTGAATAGGTCGTAGTGATCGCAATCCGGTACCGTGAGTCGCATGCGTAGCGCGTCAGGAAGCGCGCTGCACACGGCGTGCGCCGCGTGCGTCTGCCCAGCGCCCGTGATGTCGTCGCGCTCCCCTTCAATCGTGCACAGTGCTGTCGATGTCAGCGCGCCGCCGAATACGCGCCGCCCGTCGATCTCCCATATTCCGCGCGCGAGTCGCTGCTCCTGGAAAATCACCCGCAACGTCTCGAGAAAATAGGCCTCGCTCATGTCCAGCACGGCCGCGTACTCGTTCAGCGCCCGCTGACTCGCGGCGATGTCAATGTCGTCCCCACCCAGCCGGCTCGTCCAGTAGCGTAATTCGAGGGCCATCTGACGGTGCGGATGCGTAGCAACGATCGCGGCGTGCTGAATGTAGCCCGGGTAGACGCGTCGTCCGGCACCGCGGTAGGCGGCCGGCACGGAATCGATCATCGTGCTGCGAAACCAATCGATGCTGTGCGTCGCCGCAAGCCGGTCGACAGCAGTCGGATTGAGCCGCGTATCGATTGGCCCGCCCATCAGCGCGACGCTGATCGGCGTTGGCTCCCCGCGCTCCGCCACGCGGGCGGCCGCCGCGACGGACGGCACCGTCCCTTGGCAGACCGCCAGCACATGCACTCCGTCGCCGCACAGGCGGCGCAGGAAACGCTCGATCGTCAGCACGTAATCGTCGAGTCCAAATTGACCCTCGGCGAGCGGCACGTCGCGCGCGTCGGCCCAGTCGGTCACGTAGACGTCGGCGTCTTCGAGCAGCGTTTCGACCGTCTCGCGCAGCATCACGGCGTGATGTCCCGCGAGCGGCGCGCACAGCAGGATGGGCTTGCAGGCGCGATCCTCGCGCGCCCTCTGTACGGCTCGTGACACTTTTGCCGCTTTTGTCGCTCGGGGCGCGCGTGAGCCGCCGCGCGCAAAACGGCGCAAGGCGCAAAACGCCGTACGATCGACAACAGTTTCCTCGATGGGAACTTGACGCCCGTCCAGCGCCACCGAGCCAATGGCGAACGGCGGCGCAAAGGGCGCGTGGAAGAGGCGGCGTAGCCAATCGCAGCCCGGTATTGCGAGGGGGGCTGCGGGCGCGGCCGGTAGCCCGCACGCCTGCCCGACCGAAGCGGCCCATGCGTCCATCGAACGCACCAGTGCGCGCTGCGCCTCCAGCCAGTTGTAGAGCATGGGAGTCCCTCTCCGGTGCGGCACGCCTGGCGCCGGGAAACCGTATTTCCTCGGGGCTGCGGCGAAAGGGCCGTTCGGGTATTGTGCAGAGTCGGGGTGCCGACTGCCAACCCACGGTTTACGCCATAATCGGCTGCTGTTGTACTATTGGGCGTTTTTGTCCACCGTAACGGTCACGCATGCTCGATTTTTTCCGCAACCACAAGCGCCTGATGATGTTCATGCTCATCCTGGTCATCGTGCCGGGGCTGGGCTTTGTCGGCATCCAGGGTTTCCGTGGGTTTTTCGACGAGAGCGCCAACGTGGCGAGCGTCAACGGACACAAGATCGCGCGTGCCGACTTCGATAGCTCGATGCGCCAGCAGTTCGATCAGGCCCGGCAGATCCTGGGCTCGCGCTTCGACGCCAAGGCGTTCGATACGCCCGAGCGCCGCAGCGCGTTGCTCGATAGCCTCATCCAGCAACGTGCGCTTGCCGACGAGGCGCAGCGAAAAAACCTGAGCGCTTCGGACGACGCCGTACGCCGGGCGCTTCTGGCCGACCCCGTGATCTCGTCGCTGCGCAAGCCGGATGGCTCGATCGATGTGGATCGCTACAAGGAACTGCTGGCAATGCAGGGCATGACGCCCGAGCAGTACGACGAACGCGTCCGGTACGGCCTCGCCATCGACCAGATCCCGGACAGCATCCAGGCAAGCGCGTTCACGCCGAAGAGTTTGGCCGAGCACCTTGCCATGCTCGCCGAGCAACAGCGCGCCGTGCAGCCGCTTGTGCTGCACCCGGATGACTATGCTTCGAAGGTCCAGCCGACCGACGCGCAGCTCGCAGCCTATTACGATGCTCACCGCGCCGATTTCGCGATTCCGCAGTCGGCAACGATCCAATACCTCGTTTATTCGCCGGCAACCCTCGCCGCATCGATCGCGCCGGCCGATGCAGACGCGAACAAGTACTACACCGACAACATCGCGCGCTACACGACGCCGCGTGAAATTCGCGTGAGCCAGATTCTCATTGCGGCGCCGCAAAACGGGAGTCCCGCCGACGACGCCAAAGCGAAGGCGAAAGCCCAAGCGGTGCTGGCGGAAGTCAAGGCGCATCCCGAACAATTCGCGCAGATCGCACAAAAGGAATCCCAAGACCCGGGCTCCGCGCCGAAGGGCGGCGACCTCGGCTGGTCGACGGGCGGCATGATCACGGGCGACAAAGGGTTCGATTCCGGCGCCCTCGCTTTGAAGGGCAAGAGCGCGGTGAGCGACGTTGTCCGCTCTACGTTCGGATATCACGTGATCATGTTGACCGACGAGAAACCCTCGGTTGTGAAGCCGTACGCGAGCGTGAAGGACCAGATCAACAAAGACTTGGCGGCGCAGCAGGCGGCCAAGGCGTACGGCGAGGGCTCGGACGGCTTTACGTCGGCAGTGTACGAGCAGGCGAAAACGCTTCAGCCGGCGGCGGACAAGTACAAGCTGACGATCCAGACTGCAACCGTGACGGACAAACCGAACCCGGCGCTGCCGCCCGACAGTCCGCTCAACAACCCCAAGTTCCTCTCTGCCGTATTCGCCACCGATTCACTGCAGGCACGCAACAACACTCAAGCGATCGATGTCGGCAACAACACGCTGATTTCGGCGCGCGTGACCGACTACAAGCCGGCGGCCACCCCCGCGCTCGCGTCGATCAAAGACGCCGTACGCAAGAAGTACGTCGCCGAGCAGGCGGGAGAGCTGGCCCGAAAGGACGGGGCTGCGAAACTCGCGGAATTGCAGAAATCGAAATCGACTGCCGCATTCGGGCCCGAAATCAAGGTGTTGCGCACCGACACGCAGGGCGTGCCGCCGGCGGCACTGAGCGCGATCTTCAAGGCCGACGCAAGCAAGCTGCCCGTCTACGTTGGCGTCGATCTGGGCGACGTCGGCTATGGGATCTATCGCGTGAACGCCGTGCTGCCCAGCGCGCCGATCGATGCAGCCCGGCTCACGGCCGCGCAGCAGCAGATTGCGCAAATCAGCGCACAGGAGGAGATGCAGGCGTATCTGGCTGCGCTGCGTGCGCGCTCGAAGGTGAAGCTCTACGGCTCGCTCGGCAACACGCAAAGCGACGGCAACTGAGCGAAGTCAAAGCCACTGCGACGCAGTGGCCTTTTGAATCAACTCCGTCGGACGGAAAGCCCCGCACCGCGTCGCGCGCGTTGCGGGGCTTTGTCCGTTATCGGACGCTGCCCGGTCAATGCGAAGACTGGCGCAGCAACGGCTGCAGCACGGGCCATACATTGTTGAGCAGCACCGGCTGCGCTTGCTGATTCGGATGCATCTGGTCCGCCTGGAACATGTCCGGCTTGTTTTCGAGGCCGGCTAGCAGGAATGGCACAAGGCGCAGGTTGAACGTCTTTGCGAGGTTTCCGTAGATGTCATGAAAGCGTTGCGTGTACGCCGGCCCGTAATTGGCCGGCACATACATGCCGACGAGGACCACCTTCGCATGCCCTTGTTGCGCCGCTTCGACGATTGTCCGCAGGTTGTCTTCCGTCGTCGGAAGAGGAACGCCGCGCAAGGCATCATTGGCGCCCAGCTCGACGATGACGACCGACGGCTTGAGGCGCGCCATCAAATCGGGCATGCGCGCCCGGCCTCCGCTTGTCGTGTCGCCACTGATGCTTGCGTTCGCAACGCTATAATCGATCCGCTTGTCGGCGAGGCGCCGACGTAGCAGCGCGACCCAGCCCGTATCGCGGGGCAGGCCGTATTCGGCGGAGATGCTGTCGCCAAGCACGACGATCACCGGCTTTGGCGGCTCGACGGTAACGGCGGCGTTGGCATGCGTCTGCGAGACTAAGGTCGCGGCGGCAACAACGGCAAGGCTCGCGAGCGCGCCGAAACCGGGCAAAGTAGCCAGGGCGGCCAGCCTGAGCGGCCGGACAACCGTAAGCGCGGCGGTGTGCAGTCCGGCAGCGACCGTACCCACTTTCAAGCGACGCTTCTTCATGCAAGAAAATATCGAACCCATCATTGAAGTGCGGAAGTTATGCAAGAGGGTCAAGGATGCAACAGGTGAGCTGACGATACTCGAGAACATCGATTTCGACGTGCTGCAGGGTAGCAGCTTGGCGATCGTCGGGGCATCCGGTTCGGGCAAGTCGACCTTGCTCGGGTTGCTCGCGGGGTTGGACAATGCGACATCCGGCTCGGTTCGGCTGCTTGGTCGTGAGCTCGCGACGCTCTCCGAAGATGAGCGGGCACACCTGCGTAACGGGTCGGTCGGTTTCGTCTTCCAGTCGTTCCAACTGATGCCGCATTTGACCGCCCTTGAAAACGTGCGTTTGCCGCTCGAGCTGCAAGGCGGCACGTCAGCACACGACGCCTCGCGGCGCGCACGCACGCTGCTCGAGCAAGTAGGACTGGGGGCGCGCACGGGGCACTATCCGAAGCTGCTCTCGGGCGGCGAGCAGCAACGGGTTGCGCTGGCACGAGCCTTCGTTACGCACCCGGCAATCCTGTTCGCCGACGAGCCGACCGGCAGCCTGGACGCCGCAACCGGTCACGCGGTGATTGACCTGATGTTCCGGATGAACGCGACGCATGGCGCGACACTCGTGCTCGTCACGCACGACATCGAGCTTGCTCGCCGCTGCTCGCGGATCGTCCAGCTGGAGGCCGGACGCGTGGCCGCTTGAGTCGGTTCCTGAGCCCGGTCCCCGGGTCTGGTCCCTGAGCCCGTCTCGAGTCTCTTCGCGGCTCGCCGCTCTAGACGCGTACGGCAACGGCGCTCCGGCCTGTCACTCCGCCTGGGCCGCCTTGCGCGCGCGGGCGATGAGCGCCGAAGTCGACGAATCGTGCTTGCTTGCGTCGAACGTCGATCCGGTGAGATCGGCTTCCACCACCTTGCCCAGGATCTTGCCGAGTTCGACGCCCCATTGGTCGAACGGATTGATGTCCCAGACGGTGGCTTGCACCAGCACCTTGTGCTCGTAAAGTGCGATCAGCGCACCGAGAGAACGCGGCGTGAGCGCCTCGAGCAGCAGGGTCGTCGACGGCCGGTTGCCCGGAAAGACGAGATGGGGAACGAGCTCGGGTTTGCCGGGGCCGGCGACCTTGCGCGCTTCGTCGACAGTGCGGCCGAGCATGAGCGCCTCGCTTTGCGCGAAGCAGTTCGCCAACAGCTTCGGATGATGGTTGGAGAGCGGATGCTCTGGCCGAAGCACGGCAATGAAGTCGATCGGAACGATCGTCGGGCCCTGATGGAGCATCTGGAAAAACGCATGCTGGCCGTTCGTACCCGGCTCGCCCCACGTGACGGGCGACGTCGCGTAATCGACAAACGCGCCGTCAAGGCGCGCCGACTTGCCGTTGCTTTCCATCTCGAGCTGCTGCAAGTACGACGGCAGGAAATGCAGGGCTTCGGAATAAGGCGCGACGAGGTAGCTCTGCAAGCCGAAGAAATTGCGGTACCAGATGCCTATCAGACCCAGCAGCACCGGTAGATTGCGCTCGAGCGGCGCCTCGCGGAAGTGGGTGTCCATCCCAAACGCGCCGGCGAGCAACGCGTCGAATTCTAGCGGACCGATCGCGATCATGATCGAAAGCCCCACCGCCGACCAAAGCGAGTATCGCCCGCCCACCCAATCCCACATCTCGAAGACGTTGTCGTGGGCGATGCCGAACTTGACGACTTCGGGAGCGTTGGCGGACACGCCGACAAAGTGCTTCGCGAGCGCGCTTTCGGGGCATCCCGCTTGCACGAACCAGTCGCGCAGCGAACGGGCGTTGGTCATCGTTTCGAGCGTCGTAAACGTCTTCGAAACGACGATCGCCAGCGTCTCCTCGGGATCGATGCGGGCCATGACGCGCGCGAGGTCGGCCCCATCGACGTTCGAGACGAAGTAGGACGCGATCTCGGGGTGCGCCAGGTGATCGAGCGCATGCACGACCATTTTGGGCCCGAGATCCGAGCCGCCGATGCCGATGTTCACGACGTGGCGGATGCGCTTGCCCGTGTAGCCGGTCCAGGCGCCGCTGCGCACGCGTTCGGCGAAGGCTGCCATCTTTGCGCGCTCGGCCGTGACTTCGGCTTGGTAAGGAGCATCGGCGCGCGTCGCGCGCAATGCCGTGTGCAAGGCCGCACGACCTTCGGTCGGGTTGACGATCTCACCCGCGAACATGGCGTCTCGGCGCTTTTCGACACCGGCCTCGCGCGCGAGCGCGACAAGCAGGCCAAGCGTTTCGCCCGTGATGCGGTTTTTCGAAAAATCGGCGAGGAGACCGCCGCCTTCGAAGGTAAACCGCTGAGCGCGAGTGGGGGCGGTGTTGTCAGCTGCGAACCAATCGCGCATCCGCGCGTCATGAATCTGTTCGTAGTGCGCTTGGAGCTTGGACCAGGAGGTAAGCGAGTTCGGCGTCATGGCTGTCCGTCTAACGAAGGGGCCTGAAGGATGGCTGCGGTGCGTGGCCGCTGTGCCGCTCTTGCATCTCTGCTGCGATACAACGAAAACAAACGAAAACAACCCTACGAAACGTAGAGTAATCGAAGTGGCGGCGCACGCCGCCGAGATGCGATGGCCGCTGCATGCGTGGCCCCGGACCGGATGGCGAGCACGCCGCGGATGCAGCCGCAGCCGCTTGCAAGTCGGCGACGCCGCGCCACAACCGGGCAGTATAGCGGCCCTGAATGGCGTCCCGCAGCAGGGTTTTCGCTCAAACTCGGGTTGTTTCATGCCCTCGGCCCGCCGCCAGCGATCACGAAGCCAGCGTTATGATCAGACGTATTTTATATTTAAGGGAAGACTCATGAACAAGCCGGTTGCATGCGCCGTCATGTCAGGTTGTCTTTCGCTTGTGGCAGCCGGGGCGTTCGGTCAAATCGGCCGAATCGCCGGAGCGCAAGCCAAGGTGGCGGCCGAGCCGGTCTGCGTCATGCCGGCGCCGCGAGGCGTCGACGCGAGCCCCGAGGGACCGACGTCTCGCAGCGTCGACTACGCAAACGCCACCTACCGCATCGAAAACGAAGACGTGACGCTCTCGCGGGGCACGCGATCAGTACCGGTTTCACCGGGCTCGGCAACGCAACGCGTAACGCGCCTGAGCGGGCATCCGGGGTGCGGCCGGCTTGGCAAGAAGACCGCAGCAGCAGTCTTCCTCGTCGACAAGCCGGGTGGCAGCGGCTCCTATTTCTATGTCGGCGTGGCGCTTGCCGAAGGCCCCGCCGCCAACGCTGTCTTCCTCGGCGACCGCATTCGACCGCAGTCGATCGCGTTTCGCGGTAGCCGCATCGTTGTGACCTACCTGGACCGTAAGCCGAGTGAACCGATGGTTGCCAAGCCGACTTTGACGAGGCGCTTGATGCTGCGCTTCGATGCTGCGACTAACCGGCTGACCGAAGTGAGGCCTGCTACCGCTGCCCGCGAGCCGGGTAGATCAGGCGATTAAGACACGCGCGGACGGCGGGCGCCAGCTCGCCGGCTGTGAGGCCCGCAGGACCGGCTCCGCTCGCGGTGAGCGTGTCGGCCGCCAGGCCGTGCAGATGGACGCCCGCGAGGGCCGCCTCGTAGCCGGGCAAGCGCTCGGCCAAGAGCGCGCCGATGATGCCGCCCAGCACGTCGCCCGTGCCGCCTGTGGCGAGCGCGGCACTGCCCGTCGGGTTGATTGCCGTGCGGCCGTCGGGTGCCGCGACCACGGTGCCAGCTCCTTTCAGCACGACTACCGCGCCAAACCGGCCGGCCAACGTGCGCGCGGCCGCGAGCCGGTCGCGTTGCACGGTGGCCGTGTCGCAACCGATGAGACGAGCCGCTTCCAGAGGGTGCGGCGTCAGCACACAGGTAGCGCCGGCCGCGCCGCGTGCGGCAAGCGCATCGGCCAACTTGGCATCGCCGGCGATCATATTGAGCGCGTCGGCGTCGATCAGTTTCGGCACATCGAGCGCGAGCGCCCTGGCGAGCACCTCGGCCGCATGGGCGCGTTTGCCCATCCCACAGCCGAGCGCAAGTGCGTCCATCGCCTCGAGCGGGAAGGCATCGACAGTATCATCAAGCGAGTGAAGCATGAGTTCGGGGTAGGGCGGATCGTATGGCGGCGCGCCCGCGCCGACGAACGCCACATGCACCTTGCCCGCGCCGGTGTAGAGCGCGGCACGAGCCGCTAGAATCGGCGCGCCGCACATACCCGTATCGCCGCCGACGACAGCCAGGGTCCCGTACGTGCCCTTGTGCGTAGCGAACACCCGCGGCGGGAAAGCGGCGGCGAAAAGCGCGGGTGCGTTCAGCAGCGTGATGGCCGATGCGGCCCCCGCTGCGAAGGCCGTGGCGTGATCGGCATGGATTCCGAGCGGGGCGAGCGCAATCGCGCCAGCGAGGTCGCGACCTTGCGTCATGTAAAGGCCCGGCTTGGCACCGATGAACGTGATGGTGTGTGAGGCGCAGGCGGCCGGCCCGCCGCCGACGACGTTGCCCGTATCGCTGTCGAGTCCGCTCGGGACGTCCAACGCAAGCACGCATTGCGCGGCGTGCGCCTGAGCGGCGATTCTCTGCGCCAGCTCGGCGAAAATGCCCTCGAGGGGGCGTCCGAGCCCGATCCCGAACAGGCCGTCGACGAGCCAGCCATATTCCTTGAACGAGGCCGGCGGCACGTGCGAGATCGGCACACCGGCCGCGCGGGCCGCGGCGAGCGCCCATTGAGCGTCGTCGGGCTTCACTTCGGCCGGCATGCAGACTTCGGCTGCGACGCCCGCCTTGTGTAACGCGGTTGCGCACACGAGTGCATCTCCGCCATTGTTGCCGGGGCCGGCCGCCAGCCAGACCGGGCGGCGGCCGGCCAACGGCAGCCCGTCGTGTGCGGCCGTCTCGAGCAGGTAGCGCGCGGCGGCGGCACCGGCGCGCGCCATCAGCGTATGGACAGGCAACTGGCCGGCCAAATGCGCTTCAAGCTCACGCAACTGGGCGACGGTGTAAAGAGGTATCGCCTGGTCGTGCGGATCGAAGAAAAGCGCACGGGTGGGGGATGAATCGGCTTCGGTCATCGTAGGACTGACTCAGGTTGGGAACCCGCCCTGGACGGTGAGGCGCGAACCCCAGGCTCGAAAGCCGGTTCTAAATCGTTGCGGCCACGCTAACAGACTCGGAGCCGGTGGCGCCGCAGTGACGCGATATCCGCGACGTCAGCCGCACCCGGCAGCATGGGTGCTGAAGTCAAGCCTTCAAGACAGGCCGTCTTTCATGCCGGGCCGGCTTAGTCGACGAATCGGTCGACGCGCAGGGCGGCCAACGTCTCGGGCGGCACGCTCGGCTCGGCGCCGCTCACGAGTTCGGCCACCACTTTAGCAGACCCGCAGGCAAGCCCCCATCCGGCCGGGCCGTGCGCGAAGTTCACGAACAGGCGCGGATGCAACGCCTGGCCGACAACAGGCAGCCCGTCGGGCGACAACATCTTCACGCCG
>JAXDQB010000058.1:0-14365 GCA_034668065.1 Paraburkholderia sp. | reverse complement strand
ACGCCGCCATGCAGGCCTCGGTTGAGGACCGCCGCGCCATCCTGGTCTCCGCGCAGGCCGAGCTTGCCCGCGACTATATCGAACTGCGGGCCACGCAGACCCTGCTTGCCATCACGCAGGACAACCTCAAGCTCGCCCGCGATACCGTCAAGCTGACTCATCTGCAGCTGACCGAAGGGGTCACCACCGACCTCGATGTGGCCAATGCGTCGGCGCAGGTTGCATCGGTCGAAGCGAGGCTGCCGCCGCTGGAGACCCAGCGCGATGCGCTCATCAATGCGCTTAGCTTGCTGCTCGGTGAAGGGCCAGGGGCGCTCGGACCGATGTTGTCGAATGCGAGCGACATTCCGTCCCTTCCGGCCCAGGCGCCAATCGGCTTTCCTTCGGAGCTCGTAAGACGCCGGCCGGATATCCGGCAAGCGGAGGCGAAATTGCACAGTGCGACGGCGCAAATCGGCGTCGCACAGGCTGACTTCTATCCGCAAATCACGCTCACAGGCAGTCTCGGATATCAGTCGCTCCAGCTTTCAAGCTTGGGCGACTGGGCGTCGCATCAGTTTGTCTTCGGTCCTTCCATCTCGCTGCCCATTTTCCAGGGCGGAAGACTCAAAGGCACACTCGAGCTGCGCAAGGCTCAGCAACAGGAAGCTGCGATCGTTTTCCAGCGCACTGTTTTACAGGCCTGGCACGAAGTGGATGACGCACTGTCCGCTTACGATGCCGAGCAGCGGCGTCGCGATCGCTTAAAGGAAGTGGTGCAGCAGGATCAGATTGCGCTCGCGGTCGCGCAGCAGCGTTATCGCGCGGGTGCCATTGATTTTCTCAACGTGCTGACGGTGCAGAGAGACCTGTTAAATGCGCAAAGCGATCTGGCGCAAAGCCGTGCGAGCGCCGCAGTCAATCTCGTCACCCTTTATAAGGCCCTCGGCGGTGGCTGGGAGACCGCATTCCCGGAAGCGCCGACGTCAGCGCAGCAAGCCAAGTCTGTGCCGCTCAAGACACCGCAATGACCGCTTGACCTGCCATTCTGGATTCTTCGAATCGATTTCATGAAAAGTTAGCAGCCCGAAATTAAAACGGACTGAATACACGCCACCAGCCACCCGGAATGGCCGGCTTCAGTGTCGGCGCAAGTAACTCCCTGCCGGGACCGATCCGGTTACACAGGTTACAGAGAGTTCGGCCCGAAACCCGTACGGCCGAACACTTATCCACGAAGAATCCTTTACTATTTGGGAAGTCGTCTTTCCCTTCGTTGTTCCGATCCTGCTCCGCCCGTAGCCAGACGTCTTCATGCTTTCGCCTCAGCAACACCCACGATTTCCTTGCGGCGAACGCAGTGAAAACCCGCAGAACACGGAGCCAAGTTCTGAAATGCATACCGCCATGAAGCTTTCCCGTCGCGCAGTCCTGCGTCGCAGTCTTGCCATTCCTTTGAGCGTTGGTCTGTCGCCATTTATGGCACTCCGCTCCGCCTCGGCCAACGCCGCGCCCCCCGCTCTGGCAATTGTGATGAATTCCGGCGAGGCCAGTGTGTCGGTCATCGATATGGCCACTCGCAAGGTGGTTCGGACTTTGCCAACGCTGCGCGAACCCAGTCACTGGGCGCTCTCGCCTGACCGGAGCAAACTCTATATCGCTGACGCGAGCGGCAATGCACTGTTCATCGTCGATCCTCGCAATGGCACCAGCCTGGGTCACAAGGTCATTGCTGATCCTTACCAGCTCGGCTTTACGCCGGATCACAAGTATCTTGTCGTCAATGCGCTCCGTCTCAACTATGTCGACATCTACCGGGCAGACGACCTGAGCTTGGTGAAGCGCTTTTCCGCCGGCGAAATGCCCAGCCATCTAGACTTCTCCCCCGACTCCCATTGGAGTTTCAGCTCCATGCAGCAGTCGAACACGCTCGTTTCGATCGACTTGACCACCATGGCGATTCGCTGGAAATCGAATGTCGGGCCGACCCCGGCCGGCGTGCTTTGGCATAACGGCAAGGTACTTGTCTGCGTGATGGGGGCCGACCATGTAGCCGAGGTCGATCCCGTCAGCGGCAACGTGCTGCGGCGGGTAAAAACTGGCGAGGGCCCGACCGCAAGGGGTCCGCATAACATTTTTCTCACCCCGGACGGCAAGACCCTTTACGTTTCCAACCGCATCGGCGGTTCGCTGGCGGCGCTGGATCCGACGACGCTCGAGCTTCGTCGTGTCTATCCGCTGCACGCTTCCGGACCGGACGATATGGGTGTAGCGCCGGACGGCAAACTATGGATAGCGCTGCGCTTTAAAGAGCAGGTCGCCGTGCTGGACCCGGCAACCGGCAAATACGACACTATCGATGTGGGCCGCTCGCCGCATGGCATTTTTCTCACCTCAGAAATGAACCGGTCTGGCCAACTCACCGCTGAGGCTTTGTAAGCACATCCATCATGCTCGTATTTCTCGACAGATTTTTTAGTTCGATCGCTGGTGTACTCGACCAGTATCTTGTCCTGCCGGTGCTCTATCACTTCGGTTGGATGGAGTGGGAGGAATTGTCCTTCGACTGGATGCTGGTCTGCGTATACGGGATGTTCGCAGTCGTGGTTACGTACGCCGTGTGCTGGCCGCTCGAGGCGCTCTTTCCAATTGAACGGTGGGAAAATCGTAAAGCCGTGGTGATCGATGCGTTCTACACGGTGCTAAACCGCGTAGGCTTGTTGCCCATCGTCAGTTTTCTGCTGTTTTACCAAGTTCAGGTATGGGTGAACGGCTTTCTCGTCACCCATGGCTACATTCCGCCGATGCTTGAAACCATCGTGCCGCCGCTTCTGGGTCATCCGGTTCTCACTTTCTTCGCGTATGCGCTCATACTCGACTGCGCCGACTACTGGCGTCACCGCCTGTCGCATTCATTCCGCAGCTGGTACGCACTTCATGCGTTGCACCACGCGCAACGGCAAATGAGCTTCTGGTCAGACGACCGGAACCATGTTCTGGACGATCTGATCGCTGCATTGTGGTTCGGCGTGATTGGCCTCGCAATCGGCATTCCGCCTTTGCAGTTTCCGCTGCTCTTTCTGTTCATGCGTTTCGTCGAGAGCCTGAGCCACGCCAACATCAAACTGTCGTTCGGCTGGCTTGGAGACCGATTGATCGTATCGCCACGCTTTCACCGTCTGCATCACGGCCTGCGCGCAGCAGGCCGCAACTCGTGCAATTACGGCGCCGTGTTCCCTATCTGGGACATCATCTTTCGCACGGCAGACTTCTCGCCTGAATATCTGCCTACGGGTGACCGGCGGGCGCCCGAATCGATGGCAACCGGCGGGTACGTTGCCCAGCAAATGGGGGGCCTGCAGTTTTTCATATCCGAATTTCGGAAAGCAACTGCTGTGCGGCGCAACTCCTAACCGAGAGGTTCGCCCGGACGGTTGTGCCGATGGCCGTTCATCCTAGCTCATCGTCAGCACGACGCGAAAGCGTGCGCCGCCGCTCATCATGCGCTCGTATGCATCTGCCGCGCGCTCGATCGGATACGTCTCGATCATTGGCCTGACGCCGGCGAGCGCACTGAAAGCGAGCGTGTCCTCGGAATCGGCCGACGTACCGGACGGCCAGCCTTGCACCGAGTTGCGGCCCATAATGAATTGGACCGTCGGCACCTCAATCGGCTCCTGCGCGACACCGACGATGATCAGCTTGCCGTCGAGTCCCAGTCCGCCGAGCGCGTCGGTCATCGCGTTGCCGTTCGTCACTGTCGCGAGTATCACCTTCGCGCCGCCCAGTGCGCGCAATTCGTCGGCGACGTTCTGCGCACGGCTGTCAATATAGTGGTGCGCGCCGAGCTGCTTAGCGAGCGGCGCTTTGTCGGCGCCGCGTGCGATTGCCACCGTGCGAAAGCCCATCCGCTGCGCGAACTGCACGCCGAGGTGTCCGAGGCCGCCAATGCCAAGAATTGCGACCACATCCCCGGCACGCGCGCCGCTGTTGCGGAGCGCATTAAAGGTGGTAATGCCGGCACATAAGAGCGGCGCCGCATCGACATCGGCAAGTTCAGCAGGTATGCGCGCAAGCGCCACGGCCGGTGCCAGTAGATAGTCCGCGTAGCCACCGTCATAACTGATGCCCGGCATCTGCGCGTTGGCGCATACGACGAAGTCACCGCGTCGGCAATTTGCGCAGTACCCGCAATGACCGCCGTACCAGCCTACGCCGACCCGCTCGCCGCTCTGCCATCCCGTGACGCCCGGGCCCACCGTGTCGATGACGCCGGCAATCTCGTGACCCGGCACGCGCGGGTACTGCAAGCCCGGCCACGCACCCTCCTTGGTCAATGAATCGCTATGACAAATACCGCAGGCCTGCACTTTGATCAAAACCTGCGCGGGACCTGGCTCCGGCACCTCACGCTCGACCATCTCGAACGGACCACCCGGGCTCCTCACTTGCACGGCTCGCATTTTGCGCATTGCATTTACTCCCGTTTGCCTCTGGATAGTAGGCGGCGACGGAGCCCGACGCAATGTCGTGCTTGACCGGGCCCTGCCCGTCCCCTTCAACCCATAACCGGCTATCGGGAAACCAGAACGCATCGGGACGGGGTGGCGCTGCTAGCCTCACCGGCAGCGCCGGATTAAAAATCTTGGACCATGCCGACAAATAAGAAGGCGTTTTAACGAGGAACCCGCAATTAGAAAGCAGCAAGCTTGAAATTAACGCCTCACGTCCGATTTCAAGCCCCGGATGACCACTGAAATGAATCGGCATGCCGCCGTCCGACAGAAATTTTGCGGGCGCCACCCTGATCGGCTTGCGAAATGGCCACGCAGTAAAAAAGTCGATGAACGCCGGTTCGTCGCTCGACACGAAAATATTGGTTAAATGCGGATTCGCGGAGAGGGTTGCCTCCGCCAGCCGGCAAAAATCTTCCCATGAGACTGGGACCGATTCCAGCGTTTTATCGGTACCCCTGAAATGGACGCCAAGCGTTGCCGCGCCGATGTCCAACGCCTTACAGATCGAGTCGACCTCATCGACAATGTGAGAGGCCGGCCGGTAGTACGAGAGAAAGAGTTCGCTGGCCGCCTTGAGTTGAAGCCTGGCTTCATACCGTCGGCGAAAACCCAGCTCGGCCAGATCGCGAACCTTTGACGCGCTACAACTTTGTTTCGACGTCGCTCCCCGCGAAGTTCGTACGGTCTCGAAGAGAGCCGAGAACCAGTCCGTTTTTCCTTCGGGATCCCCGTATGCCCCACTCCGAGCGGAGATCTGCGGGGTCAGGCGCTTTTCTTCGCAATACATCAAGGTGAACAAGACCATCTGCATCACGGAGAAAAACCCGGAACTGGCCTGAATATCAATTGCAAACACGCCTTTGTTCAATCGCTGCCTGGCATGCAGCGAGACCCGGCTAAGCGTGAACACAGCATACTTGAACCTCTCGCCGCGTCGGATCCGCCTTGCCAAGTCGAATGTTTTTCGCAACATGCTTAACTCCAAATAACCGCAGATCACACGAGCAATCAGCGCCGCTTGGTCCTAGAGCATACTTCGCCATGATCGCTCGAAAAATACGCTCTACCCCGGAGATGCCGGATCCCGTCTCGATCTGCCGTTACAGGCGCTGTTATTAATCCGTAAACGTTAAACAAGCCGCCTTTTGTCATTATTCGGAAAATCGCGCAACATTGAAATCATTGAAGCGCAACAACTCATCGAGTTTTCATTTCTATTACGCTCCATCGCATGTAGACTTACGCAGTGCGAGTACGGGGGTGCTTGCCAATGCTAGACAGCAGTCCACATTGATACCTTTGTCTACCCGTGCCGCACTCTCGCGGACAGGAATGCATCGTAATTGGCGACAACCGCCAACATGTTGGCAGTTTCAGCCACGATTAAATTGAAGGGAGCACTGCCTAGTTACGATGGCCTAATTGTAATCCGCTGCAAACACCAGGAAATGGCAATGCATTTCTTAAGGGGAGCATTGGACTGTGCACGTTGAACGCTCAATCTTTGAAGCGACGGCTGCAGGTGGAATGCCGCCGGCACGCAAGGAAAGCCGACGCGTCGGTCTTGCCTTGTTTCATGGTTTTGCACTCCAGGCTGCAGCAACCGTCGTTGAGGTGTTTCAGGCGGCCAATACGTTCAAGCGCGCCGAAACGTGCGACGCGATTACCTACGATGTCTGCCTGCTCCCAGTCGCTGGCGGTCGCATCGCAAGCGCTTCATCGGTGTTCGTCTGGACTGAAAGCGTGGAAACGTGCCGGCATGCCGACGATTTGCATGCCCTCTTTATCGTCGGCGGCGTTGGGGTGACCAATGCATTACGCGATGAACGCATGATCAGGTGGTTCCGCCGAGCCTATCCCCGCAGTGCGCTGGTGTTTCCGTCCGGCGAAGGACGGCTGCTGCTCGAGGCGGCCGGGTTTGGCGAAACAGCGAGTGTCGTAAATCCTGGTTTGGCTGCTGTCAACGACACAATCGACTCGATGGCCCATGCGGCCGATACGCGCGACTTCATGCGCAGCGCACTCGCCGTGGTGACCGAAGATCTCGGCGAGGAGGCTGCTCGCCAAATAGCGAAAGTGGTGGTGGCACCTCCGCCGCAAACGGAATTCAGCGCGATCCTTCGCAAGAATGTTTCTGTGTATGTCAGCGCAAAGATACGTGAATCCGCACGTTGGCTGGAGGCCAACGGCAACCGTTCAATCTCCGTCGACGGTGCGGCGCAAGTTGCCGCCATGAGCCAGCGTAATTTTTTGAGGCGCTTCCAGACGGAAATTGGCGTCACGCCGTCTGAGTATTTGCTGTACGTCAGGCTCGACATGAGCTGCCGTCTTCTCATCGATACGGCGCTGCCGATCGACAAGATCGCGCGGCGCTGCGGAATTGGTAGCGGGGGCCGCTTGTCGAAGCTGTTCCGCAAGCATTTGGCAATGACGCCTACTGAATACCGCGCCCGGAACCGTCCGGCGAGGAGGTAGTCGCAATTATTGCTCTTCGCCTACGCTAATTTTCAGTCCTCGCTTTTCCCGCTCGCGACATGGCGGGTTCCTCTTTTCCGTACTGGCGGTATTCAGTTCGTGAGAACGCTCTGAACGGCATGTGCCTACCGCAGCGCGCAACGTTGCAAGGAATCCAAATGGACGTCACATGGTTGACAAGCAAACTATAAAAGACGCCGACAAAATCGGAGACCTCGACGTGTACGTCTGCGAGGGCGAACTGGCTCTTGTCGAGCGAGTTACGCTCAGTTTGAGCAGCGCCCAAGTCAACGTGTATCGGATCGACGACATCGCTATCTCACCCGTCGGGGATTCGTCTCGCCTGTCGGTCGCCATCATCGACGCCGCTATGATCGGCGACTCCGCGCCCGCGATGCGCGAATGCGAGAGCGCCATTGCGATGCCCATCATATGGATTGGCGACGTACCCCGAGCGCCGGAGCCTGTGGCGCCCCAAGGTGCACATCTGCATGTGTTGTCGGTGGATTTCACGTCGAAGGAACTGCGCGCCGTTCTGACGACAGTCATCACTCAGTCACTCTTGCGGCAGAACGAAACGCTCAAAGCGAGCCCGCTGGTTTCGCATTCCCATTGCATGCGTGCTTTGCTGCATGAGGTGGACATGTTCGCGGATTGCAATACCAGTGTATTGATTCGGGGCGAGACTGGCGTCGGCAAAGAGCGAATCGCGCAGCTGCTGCATCAAAAGCATTCGCGCTACCACGGCGGAGCGTTTGTGCCCGTCAATTGTGGCGCCATTCCTGACGGTCTGTTCGAATCACTGTTCTTCGGTCATGCAAAGGGCTCGTTCACTGGCGCAGTGGGTGTTCATAAGGGATACTTCGAGCAAGCCGATGGCGGCACGCTTTTCCTCGATGAGATCGGCGATCTGCCACTCCATCAGCAGGTGAAGCTTCTACGCGTGCTCGAGGACGGCGCCGTCACGCGCGTCGGTTCGGCGACGCTGATGAAAGTCGATTTCCGGGTTGTGGCCGCGACGAACAAAGACCTGCCGCGGCTGGTACGAGACGGCGCGTTTCGAGCCGATCTTTTTTACCGGCTCGCTGTTATCGAGCTCAATATTCCGTCGCTCGAGGAACGCGGCGCGGTGGATAAAATCGCGATTTTTAAGGCGGTGATTGCATCGCTGGTCGATGCCGAGTTGCTGGCGACCTTGAGTGATGTGCCCCAGTGGCTTTGCACTGCAATCGCAGAAATGCGCTTTGCCGGCAACGTGCGAGAACTACGAAATCTGGCCGAACGCGTCGGCGTGACCGTGCGGCAGATGGGCAGGTGGGATGCGGCCAGACTGCAACAGTTGATCGAGAATATGCAAAAGACGCAGGCGGTGCTGAGTGACCGCTCGCGCGAGCCGACAGTTGAACGCAAGAATCGGGATGTGGCTGACCGCAGCCGCGTGCTGGAGGCACTCGAGACGAATCATTGGAAAAGGCAGGAAACGGCGCAGTATTTAGGAATTAGCCGGAAGGTGCTGTGGGAGAAGATGCGGAAGTATCAGATCGTTGCGGCCGAGCATGTGCGGGTGGAATGAGCTTGATCGTGCGATTAGGCCGGGAAAATCACAAGCCAACCGCATGCCGCTGGAGGCGCGGAGTCGGTAGAAACACTCCTTTTCGCCCTCCCTCGCCATCAACAGCGAACGTCAATCCCTTACCATCGAACGAACTTGCGACGGATCGCAGCTCTCTGCCGTCGATTCGCTATAAACATGCAGTGAAGCGACACTGTACCCTTCCGAACTCCTTCAGCGAGTGCTAATGCTTGCGAACGGGCTAAGGTGCACTGGCACACATTGCTTGGCACAAATATCGCTCACGCGTTCTCCAAAACAGATGACCACGATTCTCACGTGAAAAGGAGTTGTAATGTTTAGGTCTTTGATTCGCTCCTGCAAGAACGCCATCGCTCCAAAAGGAAGCGCATTTCGTACCTTGCGATTTGGGATTGCGTCCGGCTGCGTGATAAAAATTGACTTTCGAGACAATACAGGCCTGTATTTCGGAATCTATGAGAAGGAATTGGAACCTTATCTGCGCGCTCTGTTGCGCCCAGGCTATAGGTGCTTCGATGTAGGAGGCCAGGGAGGATACGACGCGTTGGTCATGGCCAAGCTGACGAATTCCCATGTTATCTCCATGGAATGCCTTCCAGAGGCCGCTGAAGCGATGCGAGACGTCTTTGCGCGCAACCGATTCCAGATACAAACGTACGAATGCTTCGTTGGGAATGGGGAGGATGGGAGTTCGATGTCGCTCGACGTTGTTGCGTGCGAGACTTTCACGCCGGATTTCATAAAAATTGATATCGAAGGTGCGGAGGTTGATGCGCTCGAAGGGGCCAGAAGTATTCTGGCGACGAGAAAGCCGCATCTAGTCATCGAGGTGCATGGTCTTGATAAAGAGATCGCTTGCTTGAAAATCCTTCGCGAGTATGGATATGAGCCACAAACAGTTGACCCCCGTCGATGGTTTAAGGACAAGCGGGTCATTGAACACAACCGATGGTTGATTTGTCGGGGCCGAGACGAGACGTCAGTTGGTGGTGGTGTAGTTGGCGCGGCGTAGCGGTAACGTTACGGGAACATCGGGGCTACTTTCACGCTGGCTGTGCCGTTGAATGACGCTTTTTTTGACTTGGCACGGTTGTCGCCTTCCCGCTCAGAGCGTCGCGTCGTCACCGCCACCCCCGCCACACCGCGCATCAGGTCGGCACGTTCTTCGTCCTGTTCCTCATCCCGGCAAACTCGACTTCGCAAGCCCCAACTCGCACGCCTCGTCAGCCACGTCAGCCACGTCACCCGCCGCATTCTGAAAAAACGTTAATTTGCAATGCCAAGTAACTCAAGCGTAAGCCGCGGTGCGTGCCACATGCGTCAAAATGTGCTCCACCCTTGCGGCACTGACCGACGTGTCGAATTGGCGCAGCGCGGTCCTATACCCGCTTCCAACCAACCGCCTGCGCAATCCGGCGTCGTTCCTTAAAGCCACCACGGCGGCTGCGAGCTCCCTCGCGTTACCAGGCGTGCATAGCAGACCGTTCACCCCGTGCTCTATGATTTCCGGCACTCCGCCGGCACGTGCGGCGACCACCGGCCGCCGAGCCAACATTCCTTCGACGATCACGCGGCCGAGTGGCTCGGGTAAGACCGATGTATGCACAACCACATCCATCGCTGCCATGCACGCCGGAATATCCTCCTGGAAGCCGAGAAAATAAACCCGTTCGCCAAGTCCATGTTGAGTGACAAACTTTCGAAGCTCGGCTTCGTATGCATCTTCGCCAAACAACGGCGCACCGACCAGCACCACATACATCTGCGGGTCTTCCAGCATCGCCTCGAGCAGCACATGCTGTCCTTTCCAGTGTGCTAGCCGGCTGAAAGATCCAACCAAAAAGACCTCTTCCGGTAAATTGAAGCGCCTACGCAGCGTTTGCGCCGGCACGCCGTGCAACGCCTGGAATGGTGCAGGCGAAATTCCGCCAAACACCACCTCGACACGCTTTTCGTCGAAGCGGGTCAACTCAGTGAATGCTCGCGCTGATGCACTCGAATTAGCAATAACGTGCGCAAGGCCAAAACGCGCGCAACCCTTGATCAGCGACAACTGCAGGGCTCCGAAGTGTTCCCGGCTCACGATGTCCCGCAGGTGCCACACAACCGGACGGCTTGTGAGCCATCCGGCAACAGTTCCTACCACCATGGCGCGCTGTGTATTTACATGGATCACATCGGCCCGCCTTGCGTGCGCGACTGTTGCTCGCACAAGCGATGCTATGCACTTGAGCGCACGCACACCTGGCAGCGCGCTACCCTGTTTTCGCAAGTGTTGGATCGCGCTTGCTTCCAACGCTTGCACGGGCACCCCCGCCTCGTCGAGGACGGTTCGAAACGGACCATCATCGAACAACAACACTTGGATAGGCAATCTCAGCGCTTTCACAATCTGTAGCAGTGAGAGTTCGGCACCGCCTATTGCGCCGCTTTGATCGATCATTAATACGCGGGGCGTTTTTGCTTGCGGTGCCTTAGGCGCCATGTGCGATGTGGAATCCGGCAGCGTCGCAGACCGCAACGCCGGGACGTTGGCTTGCACCAGTCGGAAGAAACTTTCCCGGAAACGATTTGCCGAAAAACGTTCCGCATTCGCTCTGCAATCGGCTGCGGCAAAGTGCGCGACGTGAGCTTCAAAATGTTCAACTGCGGCGACGATAGATTCGGAGCATGGCGCGTCGAAGAAAACGCCGGTCGGCCGAGGTTCTCCCAACTCGCTGACGATTTCCACCGCGGCGCCCTTTCGGTAAGCGATGACCGGTGTGCCGCAAGCTTGTGCCTCCACCATGGAAATACCGAAATCTTCTTCGGCCGCACACAGAAAGGCCTTCGCGCGTTGCAGGCGGTCGCGCAGCACGGCGAATGGCTGATACCCCATAATCTCCACGTTGGCAGTGGCCTTAGCGCGGATGTCGCGCATCTGCGGGCCATCGCCGATCACAACAAGGCGACGCTCGGGCATCTTTGCAAACGCCTCGACGAGCAAATCAATTCTTTTGTAAGGCACCAAGCGCGACGCAGTCAGATAGAAATCGTCCTTCTGCGCTTGAGCAACGAACGCATCCACGTCGACCGGCGGAAAGACGACATGAGAGTTCCGCTGATAGACCTTCCTGATGCGACGTGCAATGAATTGCGAATTCGCGACGAAGATGTCGACCGAGTTAGCGGTTCGAACGTCCCATGTGCGAATGTAATGCAGAACCAACCTGGCCACCAATGAGCGCAGGCCTGTGGTCAATCGGGACTGCTGCAAGTACAGGTGCTGCATATCCCACGCGTAGCGAATGGGCGAATGCACGTAACTGATGTGCACTTGGTCCGGACCGGTCAACACCCCCTTGGCCACAGCATGACTACTCGAAATCACCAAGTCGTAGGCCGACAGGTCGAACTGCTCGATCGCGAATGGCATTAGCGCCAAATACGCGCGGTAGCGGCGACGCGCCATAGGCAACTTCTGAAGGAACGATGTCGCTACCGGTCGGCCGTGCAGGAACGATCGGTCGTCGAGGAAATCGACGAGGCTAAATATGTCCGCTTCGGGGAAACAGGCGATGATATTTTCAAGCACACGCTCGGCGCCGGCGTAGGCGACAAGCCAGTCGTGCACGATGGCCACGCGCACCGCTTTATGAAACGTCGGCATGTGAAGCGGTGGCGTATCGGGGGAGGAATCGACTCCTTCGATCAATGCATTCGGCGGTGCGGACCGCGGCGGCACCTCGTCCATAATGATTTGGCTCATGCCCCTTCCCCTGAAGTTTTGTACTTCTTTTCGCAAATATTCACGCCGTTTTTTCGTACACAGGCCGAAATAACACCGTGAACACATCTTTCATAAACGCGAATATGGGTGGACGTATCGGATTGAATCGATAAGACCATCGAATGCTCATGCTGGCAAATGCGCGCAATCTTGATGGAAACCGATCAGCGCTATATAGCGCCGCACGCGCAAGCAGGTAATTGTGGGTCGCTCGATAGCGAAGCGCGGTTGCTTCCAGACTTTCTTTCCAGCGCTCGCCTGCCGGGGATGTCGCAAGCGTATGGAAGCATTCGCTATATTGTTCCGCCAACATCGCCGCTGACCTGTAATCCGAACCGCGAGCCGCAATGGTCTCGACCCAGCCATCGATGTAGCTTCCTGTGGAGGCACCACAGGTATTTGCACCGTGCTGCCTATAACTAACGAGAGTCTCGTCGAGGTATTTCACAACACCTACAGCATCTGCGACGCTCGAAACCCATTTGTCATGCGCGGCTTCACAACGCTCGTTGTTTATGTCAAAGAAGCGTGGGCGCTGCATCAACAGCTCGACTAGCGTTGCCTTGAAGGTGATGCTCATCCCCGGGAAAAACCCCATTGGGGGCAGACACTGGGCTTTTCTACCACGACGCACACGACATGATGCCGACTTCCCGGGAATGCAACGAAGTACTTCGTCGACCACCTGGACACGGTGGACTACCATCACCACGTCCTGTTCAATCGAACGGGTTACCCACTCGAGCTTTGTCTCCATCCAGACGTCATCCTGGTCGCAAAATGCAATCCAGTCGCCTTGGCATAAGGACGCGGCACGCAGAAAGTTATCGGCGAAGTTAAGCCTATCCGCGTTCCGATGGATACGGACCGGAAAAGGGGCGCCCTTGCCAAAGGTTTCAACGATCGCTAGCGTCTTGTCCGTTGAACCGTCATCTGTCACGACGAGTTCATACGGTAATACGGTCTGACTGGCGAGGCTAAGGAGTTGCTGCTCAATATACTTGGCACCGTTATAGGTGGCCATTGCAACAGAGATTCGCATGAAACTTACTCCAAATAAAAATCAAGACACACTGTTCGACAACCCTTATGCTCTCCTCAAAGCGCGTTCTTGCACCAATCTCATCGTCTTTCGAATCTGATCGCGTGCGCTCGGTGTCGTTTTGACGGCCCAAACGATCGACACTGTGGTTAGCCCGATCCATACCCCGACGCCCAGGCCGGTTTTCCATGACAACACGCGTGCGAGCACGTATGCCGCGATGACGAGTAGCGCCGGAACATACAAGTGCAATGTGAGTCGAGAACCAAAACGCGCTGCCCAGAACAGGAGAAGGCCGTCAACAGCGCACCGCGCGCTCCATGCGAGCGCCGCGCCGAGAAGACCAAACGCGTGTACAGACCACCAAAGGATGCCGACGAATGGCACCAGCTCGACTGCGTGAAATCGAGCGACAATGTCCGGTCGGCCGATTGCCTGAAGATGGGTGAACGGGATATACGCTAGCGAATTGATCCACACGCCGACGAGGATCAATTGCCCGACAGATGCAGCTTTCGAGGCGAATTCCTGCCCCGTCCAAACAACCAGGAACGGCTGCATTAGAAAGAGGCCGAAGACGATTAATGGCGTCATCACTGCCGCGAGGCCGCGCACAGCAGACGTGGAAAGTTCCGCCGCATTGCTTGCACGTAGCGCTGACAAACGTGGAAACAATGTTCGCGACACGACGCCTGGCAGAATGCGTATGCGCACCGCCAGATTGAACGGCACTTGGTAGTACGCCACCGCCTTGGGACCAAGCATACTGCCGATCAACAGCCGATCAGCGGCTTCTAGCAACGGACTGGCCAAATTGGTGATAGTCACCCAGGCGCCATAGGAAAAGAGCGGGCGCACATGTGATCTTCGCGGGTGTCCTGCCAAGCGCAGCGGAAACGTTACCGTCACGACCAAGATGAGAAGCGACAGCGAAACGGCACTCCCGAGGATTGCCGATGGAATGAGGTACTGCAACTTTGGGCTTATAA
>JAXDQB010000057.1:0-12561 GCA_034668065.1 Paraburkholderia sp. | reverse complement strand
GACTGCGTCGTAATTGAGCAGCGGCTCGCCCATGCCCATCATGACAACATTCGTGATGACGCGTTCACCCTTGCTTGGCGCGGCGCCGCCCCTGCCGAGCGGGGCGCGCAGAGCAAATTCCGCCAGGCGCAACTGCCCGATAATTTCGCCGGTGCCCAGATTTCGCGAGAACCCCTGCTTTCCGGTTGAGCAAAAGCGGCAATTGACCGCGCACCCGGCCTGTGACGAGACGCAAAGCGTGCCGCGTGTTTCCTCCGGAATGAAAACGGTCTCCACCGCGTTGCCGTTGCCGACATCAACAAGCCATTTGCGCGTGCCGTCGGTTGAAATGTGATCACTGACGACGGCCGGCATCGCAATCGTCGCGCGCCCTTTCAGTTTCTCGCGCAGCGACTTCGCAAGATCGGTCATGCCATCGAAATCGGCGGCGTTGTACTGGTGGATCCAGCGCTCCAATTGCTTGGCGCGAAACGGCTTCTCGCCAAGAGTCTCGCAATAGGCGACGAGGCCCTCGGCATCGAGGTCGAGGAGGTTGACGGTGGAACTGCTCGTCAGCGTCATATTGGATCCTGCTGTTTCATTGCCGGCGCATCACGCATACCGCAAGGGCTCCGGCGAGTGCGCCGCCCGCTGCGCGAGCGTCGACCCACGCCCATATGTTAAACACGCCGGCTGCGCTGATCAGCGCGAGTAGACGTTGATCTCCGGGAAGAAGAATGCGATCTCAACGCGCGCCGTTTCCGCCGCGTCCGAGCCATGCACCGCGTTGGCGTCAATGCTGTCGGCGAAATCTGCGCGGATGGTCCCCTTTTCGGCCTTCTTCGGATCCGTCGCACCCATGAGGTCGCGGTTCTTCAGAATCGCATCCTCACCTTCGAGCGCCTGGATCATGACGGGGCCAGAAATCATGAACTCAACAAGATCCTTGAAGAACGGACGCTCAGCGTGGACCGCGTAGAATTTCTCCGCGTCGGCGCGCGAAAGCTGCGCCATCCGGGCCGCGACGATCTTCAGGCCCGCGCTCTCAAAGCGGCTGTAAATCTGGCCAATCACATTCTTTGCCACCGCATCAGGCTTGATAATCGACAGGGTACGCTCGATCGCCATAAAAACTCCAAAAAATTAAGGGGTTACGAGTTCTAACGAATCCGCAATTGTAGCATGTTCCGGTGTATGATTGCGATCGAACCCTTACGCTCGCGAAACCTTCGGGGAATGTTCGGGGAATGGCTGCTATGGTCGAACCGCGAACCACCAAGAACGCCCCCCCCGTGGCGTTGAACTCCGGCCGCCCGCACTTATCTTAGTGTCGGGATGCCCGAAAAGGCGACGACGTGCGCCTTCAGGCGTCGTCAAACGTTACTGCGTGTTACGCAAGGAGAAAGCATGAACGACCATCTGTACAACTTCGGCCGCGGCGGTGCAATCGCCACGGCGGAAATGCGCAATCGGGTGCTGCGGAACACTTACTGGCTGCTCGCGCTGTCGATGGTGCCCACCGTCCTCGGCGCCTGGGTCGGCGTCGCGACGGGCTTCTCGCTTTTCGCAGCGACGAGCCCCGCCATGAGCCTGCTCGCATTCTTCGCGATTGCGTTCGGCTTCATGTTCGCAATCGAGCGCACCAAAAACAGCGGCCTCGGCGTCGTGATGCTGCTCGGCTTCACGTTCTTCATGGGACTGATGCTGTCGCGGCTTTTGAGCTTCATCCTGGGCTTTTCGAACGGGCCGTCGCTGATCATGCTCGCGTTCGGCGGCACCGGCATCATCTTCACCGCGATGGCGACCATCGCCACCGTCAGCAAGCGCGATTTTTCCGGCCTCGGCAAGTGGCTCTTCATGGGTGTAATCGTGCTGCTGCTTGCGAGTGTCGCGAATATGTTCCTTCACCTGCCGGCGCTGATGCTCACCGTGTCCGTGCTCGCCATCGCGATTTTCTCAGCGTACATGCTGTTCGATGTGCAACGCGTCGTGAACGGCGGCGAGACGAACTACATCACGGCAGCGCTTGCGATCTACCTCGATCTATACAACGTGTTCGTAAACCTTTTGGCGCTGCTCGGCATTTTCGGCGGCAACCGCAACTGATGTCGAAGCCAATCCAATGAAGAAACCGGCCCTCAGGCCGGTTTTTTTATGAGCACGCGAAATGGGGAACCAAAAAGGCAAAGGCGCGGCAACTCACCGCCACCCCCTTCGCTTTGCCGTCAGTCGCGCTCAAAAAGCGCAATCGATTCAACATGTGAGGTGTGCGGAAACATGTTGACGACACCCGCCCCCTTCAATCGGTAGCCGGCCTCGTGCACGAGCAGACCAGCGTCGCGAGCGAGCGTCGCTGGATTGCAGGACACGTAGACGATGCGTGCGGGCAGCGGCCCATCACCGCTCGCCGCAATCTCAGCCAGCGCCTTCGAGACTGCGAGAGCACCTTCCCGCGGCGGATCGATAAGGAACTTGTCGAATGCGCCCAAAGCGCGCATGTCGTCGGCGGTGACCTCGAATAAATTGCGGCATGCGAACGACGTATGTTTATCAACGCCGTTTTCCTTTGCATTCGCGAGCGCACGCCCAGTCAGCGTCTCGCTGCCTTCGATGCCCATCACTTCCCTCGCAAGTCGCGCGAGCGGCAGCGTGAAATTGCCAAGTCCGCAAAAAAGATCCAGCACGCGGTCGTTGCGCGCCGGCGCCAGCAGCCGCAGCGCCCGGCCAACCAGCACACGGTTGATCGCGTGGTTCACCTGCGTGAAATCGGTCGGCTTGAACGGCATCCGGATGCCGAATTCGGGCAGTGTGTAGTCGAGTTCGACGTCAAGCGGGTAAAACGGCACCGCCGTGTCCGGCCCCTTCGGCTGCACCCAGAATTGCACGCCCTGCTGCGCATCGGCGAAGGCGCGCACGCGCGCCTCATCGTCGCCTGTAAGCGGCTCGAGTACGCGCAGCACGAGCGCAGTCACACGCGAGCCCACCGCAACCTCGATCTGCGGCAGCCTGTCCCGAATCGATAGGCTCTCGACAAGCCCGCGCAGCGGTACGAGCAGCGCCGACACGTGCGGCGGCAGCACCTCGCAGCTCGTCATATCCGCCACATAGCTGCTCTTCCTCTCGTGAAATCCGACCAGAACGCCGCCCTTTTTTGCGACATGCCGGACCGTCAGCCGCGCTCTGAAGCGGTATCCCCACGACGGGCCATGAATCGGCCGAAACACGGTTTCGGGGCGCAGCTTGGCTAGATGCCAGAGACCGTCCTCGAGCACACGCTGCTTGACCGCGACTTGCGCGCGCGCATCGAGGTGCTGCATCGAGCAGCCGCCACAGGTGCCGAAAAAAAGACAACCCGGCGCTGTGCGCATGACGCTCTCGCGTAGTACATCAACCACCTGAGCCTGCTCGAAACTCGGTTTCTTACGATAGCTCGAATAGGTAACCCGCTCGCCAGGCAGCGCCCCTTCGACGAAAATGACCTTACCCGGCTCGCCATTGTCCGTCGTCAGACGCCCCACACCCCGCGCTTCCATATCGAGCGAGTCTATTTCGAGGATCGGGGCACGAGCCGATGCGGCGGGCGTGGCGGAGCCAGCGGCCGATGCGGCGCTATTGATTGGATGGGCGGCACGGCGGGGAGATTCGGACACCTTGCTTTTTCCTGCGGACGTAGAACGGAAGGCGAGATTGTAGACGAACGGCGCCTGAGAACGGCGCACGGAGGATCAAGATGCAACTGATCAGCTGGAACATCCAATGGGGGCGCGATGCAAGCGGCGTCGTCGACCTCTCCCGCACCCTGGAAGAGGCACGGCGAATCGCGGACTTTGACGTGATCGCCATGCAGGAAGTCACCCGCGGCTTTCACGCGTTGCCGGGCGGCCCGTCAGACGACCAGTTCGCCGAGCTTGCCGCCGCCCTGCCAGGGTTCACCGTGCTCGACGCAATCGGCGCCGATCTGCCGCCGCTTCAGCCTGGTCGGGCGCGGCGCCAATTCGGCAATGCCCTCGCCACGCGTTTGCCGGTCGAACAGGTTTTTCGCCACACTTTGCCGTGGCCAGCCGACGCAAGCGCGCCGTCGATGCAGCGCGTCGCGCTCGAAGCCGTGCTGCGTGCTCCGGAAGGGCCGTTGCGCGTCATTGTCACGCATCTCGAATACTATTCGCTCAAACAGCGACTAGCGCAAGCGGATGAGTTGAGACGGCTGCAGGTCGAAGCAGCCGATCACGCGGCACATCCCGCGTCGGCCGAAAGTGGGACCGGTCCGTTCGCCGCAACGGTTCGCCCCGTCAGCGCAATTGTCTGCGGCGATTTCAACAGCGAGTTCGCGTCTGAGGCATATCAGCGTTTCATCGCGCCCCTCAAATCCGCGCCCAGCTTCGTGGATGCATGGACCGAGCTCCACCCCGGGCAAACGCCACCGCCGACAGCGGGTGTCTATGACAAGGAGCAATGGTCGTCGGGGCCGATCACTTGCGACTTCGTCTTTGTCACCGAGGACTTGCGGGGCCGGTTGCGGCGCTGCGAAATCTACAGCGTAACGCGAGCGTCTGATCATCAGCCGCTCGTGCTGGAACTTGCGTGAACAAAGGCATGCGCCGGCGCCGCAGCGCTCAGGCGAACGCGGCCAGATACTCGCCCCAGTGCGCACCCGGCTCCTGCGCGAGCGCCTCTTTGACGAAAGCAATCTCGTCGGCGTAATCGTTCGGCGACATCGCGCCGCGCATTTGCTGGAAACGGCAGTAAAGCAGATACGTGTTGACGACGTCGGTTTCGCAGTAGCTGCGAATTTCATCAATGCGCCCTTCGCGGAACGCGGTCCAGACTTGCGCACCATCCATGCCAAGCTTGCCCGGAAATCCGCAAAGCTTGGCGAGCGCATCGAGCGGGGCGTTGGCTCGCGATTGGTACATCGCGAGCACGTCCATCAAGTCTGTGTGGCGCGAATGATAGCGGCTGATGTAATTGTTCCATTTGAAATCGCGATCGTCCTCGCCAAGATCCCAGTAGCGTGACGCAGGAATGCCATGCACGAGCGCCCGGTAGTGGAGTACCGGCAAGTCGAATCCGCCGCCGTTCCATGACACCAGCTGTGGCGCGTATCTTTCGATCACGCGGTAGAACGACTGGATCAGTGCGGCTTCACCGTCCTCGGGGGCGCCGAGCGAGCGCACGCGCAGGCCCGCTTGGTCGCGGAACACGCATGAGATAGCAGCAACTCGCTGCAGGTAGTGCGGCAGAAAATCAGTGCCGGTCTTTTCGCGGCGAGCGGCGAATGCATGCTCTGCCACTTCCGCATCGCTCATCGTGGCCGGCAAATCCTCCAGCCGGCGAATACCGGTGACATCGGGAATGGTTTCGATGTCGAAAACGAGAATGGGTGTCATTCAAAATATGTTTGAAACCGCGTTAGAAGCGGGAGGTTTCAAGCGGGGCGGGAGCCCAAGAGCGCCAAATTCAAAGCACGGCATCCTTGCGAACCCCATTCGACGCGAAAAAGCGCTTCAGCCGCACCAGCGCTTCCTGCTGAATCTGCCTGACGCGTTCGCGCGTGAGGCCCATCTCATCGGCAAGCTCTTCGAGTGTGGCCGGCTCGATGTGATTGAGCCCGAAGCGGCGTTCGATCACGTGCCGATGCTTGTCCGACAACCGTGACAACCAGGCCCGCGTGAGCGTTTCGAGCTCCCTGTGCTGAACTTCCGCGTCGGGCGACTGGCTCTGGTCGTCCGACAGCAGATCGAGCAGACTGCTCGCCGGATCGAGATCGAGCGGCGCATCGAGCGAGGCCGTATGCTCATTGAGCGCAAGGATGTCGGTTACCTCGTCCGTCGTCTTTCCGGTGAGGTAGGCGATGTCGTCGATGCTCGCGTCGCGCCGCTCGTTCGCCTCGCCCGAGTTCATCGAATTCTTCTCCAGATGGCGCTTCGCGCGCAGCACCTGATTCAGCTCGCGAATAACGTGCACCGGCAGCCGCACCGTGCGGGCCTGGTTCATGATTGCCCGTTCGATGCTTTGGCGAATCCACCAAGTCGCGTAGGTCGAAAAGCGAAAACCGCGCGAAGGATCGAACTTTTCGATGGCATGCATCAATCCGAGGTTGCCCTCTTCGATTAGATCGAGCAACGGCACACCGCGATTCAGATAACCCTTTGCAATGCTGACCACGAGCCGCAGGTTGCGCTCGATCATGACCTGCCGCGCTTCAAATTCACCTGCTTTCGCAAGCCGCGAATATCGCTGCTCCTCCTCCACGGTGAGCAGCGGCTTCACACTGATGCGGTTCAGATAGTGCTGAATCGTGTCGGCCGTCAGTTCGGCCTGCAAAAGGGCACGAAAATCGTCCGGATCGGGCCCGGCATCGTCGGCGCGCTCGCGTCCCTCGGCTTCGTCGGTGCCCGCCGCGGGGCCGTCAGCATCGAACCCGCCCTCCGTGTCGGAAACGTCGTCCTCGGACTCGCTCGTCGAAGCGCCCATCTCCGGCGCCAAATCCGGCCCGGCGCTGGTTAGCGTTTCCGTCTCGGCTTGCTGCTTGCTGCGCTTCGATTTGGGCATAGTCGTATCGCTTATTGCGGCGGCAAGTATTTCATCGGATCAACGGGTTTTCCCTGCTGGCGGACCTCGAAGTGCAACATTACTCGATCGGAATCACTGTTGCCCATCTCGGCGATCTTCTCGCCTTTGGTCACCGAATCCCCCTCTTTTACCATCAAAGCACGGTTGTGTGCATACGCTGTCAGATAGGTTGCATTGTGCTTGATGATAATGAGATTGCCGTATCCGCGCAGCCCATTTCCTGCGTAAACCACCCTGCCGTCCGCTACTGCCTTCACCGCTTCGCCCGCGGCGCCACCGATATTGATCCCTTTGTTCTTCGAGTCGTCGAACGAATTAAGGACGGGGCCGCGCACAGGCCATGCGAACGAGGTGGCGCTCATGAATGGGCCGGGCCCGGTCACCGTGGCAGGTGATGGCGGCTGCGGCGGAATTGTCGTCGCGGTCGAGCCCACGGCGCTTCCGTACATCGGCGGCATCGCCGCGTGCGAGCCCGATGCCGATGTCGGGCCGGATGTCGATGCGGGGCTGTTTGAAAGCGGCTCGGTTTGCACCGGGCCGCCCACGACGGGCGCTGTCGCTACACCGGGAGTCACCGCCGCCGCATTCTGGCCAGGCGGCATGACGCGCAGCAGCTGGTCGACTTCTATCTGATTCGGGTTCGCGAGATTGTTCCACGCTGCAATGTCGCGGTAGTTCTGGCCGTTTTCAAGCGCGATGCGATATAGCGTATCGCCCGGCTTCACGCGGTAATAGCCGGGCGGCGGCGGGCCGAGCGGTGCGGCGGCCATCGGCGCCGGCTGCGCGGCGAATACGCTTGAGCGCTCCACGACAGGTGCCTGATCGAGTCGCGTCGCGCATGCGGCGAGCATCGAGAGGGCCACCGCACAGATGGCGCGTTGGGCGGCACAAAGCCGACCGTCCAAATTATTTGATTGCATCGCGCGCAACGTACACATCGGTGTCAAATCACTCCGGATTTTAAGGGGACAAAGAAAACACGATCAAGTTGCGACTCCCGCCACTGGTTCGGCGCAACGCGCTCCACAAGCGTCAGCACCTGCTGCTCGCCGCCAAGCGCGGCGACGGGCGCCACGAGCCTGCCGCCCACTGCGAGCTGCTCGAGCAGTGCCTGGGGCACCTCGAAGCCCGCCGCGGCGATCACCACCGCATCGAACGGCGCCGCCGCCTGCAGGCCAATGCGGCCATCGCCATAATGCAGACGAATGTTCGGCGCACGCAGCGGCCGCAGGTTGAGCTTCGCACGCTCGTAAAGCGGCTTGATTCGCTCGATCGAATAAACATCGCGCGCTATGTGGCTCAGCACCGCGGCCTGATAGCCACAGCCGGTACCAATCTCGAGCACGCGGTCGAGCACCCGGCCGGTCGATGCGAGCTCGAGCATGCGGGCAACGACTGAAGGCTTCGAGATCGTCTGGTGGTGGCCGATCGGCAGCGCCGCGTCCTCATAAGCCTGCGTTGCGAGCCCGGGGTCGACGAACATGTGGCGCGGCACCGCCGCTATTGCTTGCAGTACGCGCGTGTCCCGGATGCCATTCGCCCGAAGTTTTTCGACCATGCGCTCGCGAACACGTTCCGAGGTAAGTGCGAGCGCACCCGTTAGCGGCGCATTTGGCGCCGCGTTCGGTGCTAAATTTGCCACCCCGATTTTGTCGGCGCCTTGCGGCAGCTGTGTGTCAACGCGCCGTGCGCCCGGCTCCCGCGATTGAATGCGCTCGCTCCCGCTCGGGCCGTTGCCCGCGCCAGAGCCGCTGCGCGGCTTGCGTTCGAGATCGGCAAGCTCGAGTGGGAATCGCTTGGCGCGCTCGCCCGTCATGAATCGCAACGTCCCACGCGCGTCCATTCGCGCGTCGCGGCCAGCATTTGCGTATGGGTGAGATCGAGTTGCAGCGGCGTGATCGACACGCGGCCGTTCGCGAGCGCATGGAAATCGGTGCCCTCGCTCGCATCGAGTGCCGCGCCGGACGGTCCAATCCAGTAAATCGGATCGCCGCGCGGATTCGTTTGGCGAATCACCGGCTGCGATGGGTGGCGCTTGCCAAGACGCGTCACCTCCCACTCGCCCATTTCCTCATAGGCCATATTCGGAATGTTTACGTTCAAGAGCGGATGACCGGGCAACGGATGCATGAGAAAGTGCTTGACGATGTCATGTGCGACTCGCGCCGCATCCTCGAGGTGCACCCAATCCTTCTCCACCAGCGAGAAAGCAATGGCCGGCACGCCGAACATGACGCCCTCCGTCGCCGCCGCCACGGTGCCCGAGTACAGCGTGTCCTCGCCGACGTTCTGTCCGTTGTTGATGCCCGAGACGACGAGGTCGGGCTTGTCGTCGAGCATGCCCGTCAGCGCAATGTGCACCGAATCGGTCGGCGTGCCGTTCACATAGTAAAAGCCGTTTGCCGAGCGCAGCACGGAAAGCGGGCGCGACAGCGTGAGCGAGTTCGACGCGCCGCTGCAGTTCTGCTCGGGCGCCATCACCGTCACGTCCCCGAGCCGCTTGAGCGCGTGATAGAGCGCCTCAAGACCGGGCGCCAGGTAGCCGTCGTCGTTACTTAGTAAGATTCGCATGCGCCGATTGTAACCGAGGACATTGCGCCTCTGAGCGCTTGTTCCGGCACTTGGCGACCATCGTCGAAATGCCGGGAAAAGGCACGCTCGCTCAAAGTCGCACTCGCCCGCTGTCAGATCACCTTGCGTTCGCGCAGTCCGGCAATTTCGCCGTCGGCATAGCCGAGCGCGCGCAGCACCTCGTCGGTATGCTCGCCAAGCGCCGGGCCGAGCCAACGCGTGCCGCCCGGCGTTTCCGAAAGCTTCGGCGTCACATTGGGCAAGTCGATGTCAGAGCCGTCATGCCACTTGAACCGCTGGATCATTTCACGCGCTGCGTACTGCGGGTCGGCAAACATATCGGCGACGCTATAGATGCGCCCTGCCGGTACGTCAGCCGCGTGGAGGACTTCGAGCGCTTCATCGATCGTCCGCCCGGCGAGCCACCCAGCAATCGCATCATCGATTTCCCGCGTGCGCGGCACGCGACCGTCGTTGTGCGCAAGCGCCGGATCGTTCGCAAGGTCCGCCCGGCCGATCGCCGTCATCAACCGCTTGAAAATCGGATCGCTGTTGCCGCCGATAACCAGGCTTGCGTCCTTGCACGGATAGGTGTTCGACGGAACGATGCCGGGCAGCGACGCCCCCGTGCGCTCGCGCACCGCCCCGTACACGCCGTACTCGGGCACGATGCTTTCCATCATATTGAACACGGCCTCGTAGAGCGCCACGTCGACGACCTGCCCTTTGCCGCCGTTCACCTGCCGCTGGTGCAACGCCATTAGCGCCCCGATCACCCCGTGCAACGCCGCAATGGAATCCCCGATTGAAATCCCGATGCGCGGCGGCGGCAGATCGGGGTAACCCGTGATATGGCGCAAGCCCCCCATGGCCTCCGCGATCGAGCCGAAGCCCGGACGATCCCGGTACGGCCCCGTCTGTCCGTAGCCCGACAGACGCACAAGGACAAGCCCAGGGTTAAGCGCGCTCAGCACGTCGTAACCAAGACCGAGCTTTTCAATCAGCCCGGGACGAAAGTTCTCGACGACGATATCGGCCTCGCTCGCAAGCCGCCGCACGATTTCCTTACCCTCGTCCGCCTTCAGGTTGACGGTCACGGACTTCTTATTGCGCGCCTGCACGGCCCACCATAGCGACGTGCCGCCGGCTTGCGGGTGGAGCATGCGCCACTTTCTGAGTGGGTCGCCCCCATTCGGATCTTCGACCTTGATGACCTGCGCCCCGAATTCGCCGAGAAAGCGCGCGGCAAAGGGCCCGGCAATCAGCGTGCCGAGCTCGAGCACTTTAATGCCCGCGAGGGGGCCGGCTGCTGCACTCATCGTCGTCCTTTCATGAGTCGTACCGTTGTGACCGCGGCGGCTTGGCGCTGGGGCGCAGCGCCTCGCATGTTGCGCAGACGCAGACGTCTAGAGCGATCGCCTATCGAGCATTGCCCGGGCGATCGTCCCCGCATCGACGTATTCAAGTTCGCCGCCAACCGGCACGCCGCGTGCAAGCCTTGTGACGGTCAGCTCACGCGCCTTGAGCATTTGCGCCAGGTAATGCGCCGTCGCCTCTCCTTCGTTCGTAAAATTCGTGGCGAGCACGACCTCCTTGACCACCCCATCGGACGCCCGCTTGACGAGCCGATCGAAGTGGATCTCCTTCGGACCGATCCCATCAAGGGGGCTCAAGCGCCCCATCAACACGAAATAAAGCCCGCGATAAGTCATGGTCTGCTCGAGCATGATCTGATCGGCCGGCGTTTCCACGACACATAGCAGCGCGGGATCGCGCGACTCGTCGCTGCAGACGTCACAGATGAGCGCCTCCGTAAACGTGTTGCACTTCTCGCAGTGCTGCAGATGCTCCGTCGCAAAAAGCAATGCATGGCCGAGGCGCTCGGCGCCCTCGCGGTCATGCTGCATCAGGTGATACGCCATGCGTTGCGCCGACTTCGGGCCGACGCCGGGCAACGCGCGCAGCGCCTCGACGAGCGCAACAAGAGCGGAAGGTTGTTTCATGACGGCGCGGCCCGAACGGATACGTTCACCGCTCAGAACGGCAGCTTGAAGCCCGGGGGCAAGGGCAGGCCGGACGTCATGCCGCCCATCTTCTCCTGGACGGTCGCCTCAGCTTTTCGCACTGCGTCGTTGAAGGCGGCCGCGACCAGGTCCTCGAGCATGTCCTTGTCGTCGGCGAGCAGGCTAGGATCGATCGACACGCGGCGCACGTCGTTCTTGCAAGTCATCGTCACCTTGACGAGGCCCGCGCCCGACTGCCCCTCGACTTCGATCTGCGCAAGCTGCTCTTGCATCTTCTTCATGTTTTCCTGCATCTGCTGGGCTTGCTTCATCAGCCCTGCGAGTTGGCCTTTCATCATGGATGTGCTCCTTTAATCGTATGGATGTAAGTGCGGCCCCGGCTGACCGGTTGCCAAGCGTCAAGTAAGCGGGCGAGCGCAGGTTTTTCAGCGAGCGCCAGCCCCCGTGTCACGTGGAATTTGCGTAAGCGGCTTCACCGAGCCCGAAACGATGGCCGCACCGAATTCGCGGATAAGCGATTGCACGAAAGGATCGGCGCCAATCTCCCGTTCTGCCTCGCGCTGGCGCTGCGCACGCGCCGCGGCTTCCAGCGCCGCCGCAGTGCGTCGGGCGGGTCCAACCTCGACACGCAATTCGACAGGCTTTCCGAGCCGATCCGCCAGAGCAACGCCGAGCTTCGCGACTTGGCCCCCGTCGGCGTATTGCGGTACCGGCACGGTCAGCTTGAGCACCTCGCCCTCGAGCGCGGTCAATTCGCTGTTGAAGGCAAGCTGGTGTGCGACGCCGGTCAACGCCAGTTCGGCAGCGAGAGCGGGCCAATCGCCGGCGAAGCCGACCGAGTCAAGCATAACCGGCGGCGGCAGCGCGCTCAAATCGGTAGCGGGGGCCGAGGCTGCGCCCGACGCTCGCCCAAAGGTGGGCTGCTCGCCGCCTTGCTCGCCGGAAGGCGCGAAACCGTCGTCAGGCACAGCGAAATAAGCGTCCTCCGCGGACAAAGGCGCTCGATCGCCAAATCGCGCGTCGAATGACGCATTGAATGAAGCATCGAATGACGCTTCAAGCGAAGCATCAAACGAAGCATCGAGCGGCGGCGCGTCGTCCCAGGGCGCTGACGTCGTCGCGGGCGGATTGTTCTCCTCGCGCCGAGCGCGCGGCGCGGGCACGACGACTGGTGCGCGCGGCACGGCCGATTTCGGCGCGGAAGTTGCCGGCCTCGATGCGGAAGCGGCGGGCGTCTGCACCGCACCGCCGATAGCGCGGCCTCGGTCCGCCGATACACGCAGCCCGGCGCTGCGCAGCACATCGAGGGCGGCGCTGGCCCCGCCGGCGCGCAAGGGTAGCGCTCTATCCGCTGGCCCAGCGGTGTTGGCCCGAGGGGGCGTTGGCACGGCCGCGGCGGACTTTCCAGCTTCCG
>JAXDQB010000056.1:0-3137 GCA_034668065.1 Paraburkholderia sp. | reverse complement strand
CGCAGCATTCCTGGCGAAGCCTACGTCGCCGCGCTCGCCTTCGTATCGGTTGCCGGACAGGTCGGACCGATCGTCGGACCGACACTGGGCGGCTGGCTCGCACAAGCCGCGACGTGGCACTGGATCTTCCTCATCAACGTGCCGATCGGCGCGCTCGGTCTTGTCGCCGTGCACCGCTATCTTCCGGCCGACACGCCCGAGAAGGCGCCACCCTTCGACGTGCGGGGTTGTGCGCTGCTTTCAATCGCGATGGTTGCGTTTTCGCTCGCGGTCGAAGCGCCGATTCAGACACACCGCTTCGTGTGGTGCGCATCGCTCTTCGCGCTGAGCATGGCCGCCGCGCTTGCCTACATTCCGCATGCGAGGCGCCGGCAGCATCCGCTTTTCGGGCTCGCGCTTTTTCGCGAACCGAACTTCAGCGTCGGACTAATCGGCAACCTCGTCTGCCGAATCGGCTCGAGCGCCGTGCCGTTTCTGCTGCCGCTGCTCCTGCAATTGGAGCTCGGCTACACGCCGCTTCACTCGGGTCTGATGATGCTTCCCGCCGCACTCGCTGGCACCGTGGCAAAACGATGGATTGCCCCGCTCGTCAAGCGCTACGGCTACGACGCGTTCCTCTTCGTCAACACGTTGATTGTGGGCGGCGCCATCGTTGCATTCGCGCTGGTGTCGCACGGCACGCCGATTTTCGTCAACATCGTCATCCTCGCCATCTTCGGCGCCGCGAACTCCATGCAGTTCGCGGCGATGAACAGCGTCACGCTGAAGGATCTGTCGAGCCGCGACGCGAGCAGCGGCAACAGCCTCTTCTCGATGGTGCAAATGCTGGCCATGGGGCTGGGGGTGTCGATTGGCGGCGGCCTCGTGGAATGGTTCTCCGGGCAATGGGGGTCGCCCGTGCTTGCCTTTCGGCTCAGCTTCGTTTGCGTCGGGATCATCACGCTCGCATCGGCACTCGTATTCCGGCAGCTCGACACGACGGCTTCGCCCCAGACCCGCTTGCGAGCAAGATGACTCGTGACTGTGAAGCGTGCCGTGAAGCGTGCCGTGAAGCGTGCCGTGAAGCGCCAGCGCGAGTTCAGCCGCACATGTTGGCGGGCGGCGCCGCGAGCGGGGTAAAATAGCCGCTTTTCTGAACAAGCTCATCGACATGACCCTCGCCTCCACGCCAGAGATCATCGCCGAACTGAAGGCCGGCCGAATGGTGATCCTCGTTGACGAAGAGGATCGCGAGAATGAGGGCGACCTCGTTCTGGCTGCCGATTTCGTCACGCCGGAAGCGATCAATTTCATGGCCCGCTACGGCCGTGGCCTCGTCTGCTTGACGCTCACGCAAGAACGCTGCCGGCAACTGAACCTGCCGCTCATGACCTACAAGAACGGCACGCAGTACGGCACGGCGTTCACCATCAGCATCGAAGCCGCCGAGGGCGTGACGACGGGCATTTCCGCAGCCGATCGCGCCCGCACAATCGCCACGGCTGTCGCGCGCGACGCGCGCGCAGAACACATCGTGCAGCCAGGCCACGTGTTCCCAATCATGGCGCAGCCGGGCGGAGTGCTCGTGCGCGCGGGTCATACCGAAGCCGGCTGCGACCTGACGGCGCTCGCCGGGCTCACGCCCGCCGCCGTCATCTGCGAAATCATCAAGGACGACGGCACGATGGCCCGGCTACCCGATCTTATCGAGTTTGCCGCGCTGCACGGGCTGAAGATCGGCACAATCGCCGATCTGATCCATTACCGCAGCCGCACCGAGTCGATCGTCTCACGCGTCGCCGAGCGCACGATGCAAACGGCGCACGGCGCCTTTCGCGCCGTGCTGTATCAGGACCAGCCGAGCGGCTCGCCGCATCTCGCGCTCGTGCGCGGCACCCCATCACCGGAATGCGACACCCCCGTGCGTGTGCATGAGCCGCTGTCGGTGCTCGACTTGCTCGAAGTGGGCGCATCCACGCACTCGTGGACGCTCGATGCCGCCATGAAGGAGATCGCTGCGCGGGATCTCGGCGTCATCGTGATGCTCAATTGCAGCGATACCAAAGATCATTTCGTCGACGTCTTCCAAGCGTTCGATCAGAAGGATAAGGCCGAGCAACTAAAACGCCGTCCGGTCGACTTCAAAACCTACGGCATAGGCGCGCAAATTTTGCGCGAGCTCGGCGTAGGCAAGATGCAGGTGCTGTCAAATCCGCGCCGCCTCGGCAGCATGTCGGGCTATGGCCTCGAAGTGACCGGTTTCGTGCCGATGCCGGGCGCCGGGATGGCACACAGCGCATAATCGGCCGTCCACGCACGCTCGCCGTGGCGTGCGCCCCTCCCCCTTTCAACGGACCTTTCATGGAAATCGGACAGTACCAACCGAATCTCGACGGCGATGGCCTGCGCGTCGGCATCGTCCAGTCGCGCTTTAACGAACCAGTTTGCAACGGCCTCGCCGACGCCTGCATCGAGGAACTCGAGCGGCTCGGCGTAACAGGCGAGGACGTGTTGCTCGTCACCGTCCCCGGTGCGCTCGAGATTCCGCTCGCGTTGCAAAAGCTCGCCGAAAGCGGCCAGTTCGACGCGCTGATCGCGCTCGGCGCCGTGGTGCGCGGCGAGACCTACCACTTCGAGCTTGTCTCGAATGAGAGCGGCGCCGGCATTTCGCGCCTCGCGCTCGACTTCGGCATTCCGGTTGCCAACGGCGTCCTCACGACTGAATCCGACGATCAGGCCGTCGCCCGCATGACCGAAAAGGGCCGTGACGCGGCCCGCGTCGCGGTCGAAATGGCGAACCTCTCCGTTGCACTCGAACAACTTGGCGGCGACGACGAGGACGAGGACGAGGAAGAAGAGGACGAGGCATGAAGAGCGCCCGCCGTCGCTCCCGTGAACTGGCCACGCAGGGGTTGTATCAGTGGCTGCTGTCGGGTGCCCCCGTCGGCGAGATCGACGCGCAGTTGCGCGACGCGCAAGGCTTCGACAAAGCCGACAAGGAACACCTCGACGCCATTCTGCGCGGCGTGATCCGCGATGCGCAGGCGCTGTCGGCCGATCTCACGCCGTGTCTTGATCGGCCGATCGAGCAGCTGTCACCGGTCGAACGGGCGGTGCTACTCGTGGCGGCATACGAGTTCAAAGGCCACCCCGACGTT
>JAXDQB010000055.1:0-17914 GCA_034668065.1 Paraburkholderia sp. | reverse complement strand
AACACGCTGCGGCGCACACGAAGCATTGCCGCAGAAATCCGCTGGAGACAAGAAGCGACATGGTTGAGCGCACGAAAGCACCGAAAGATCTGCCCGCACAGCAACCGACGCCCCGTTCCGGACGGCTCACGAGCGACATGAGCTTGCCTAAGCTCGACGCCGTCGAAATTTGCAGCTACATCGCCGCTTTTGTTGGCATGTGGGCTGTGCTGCACCTGAGGCTGCTTGGCGCACTGCTCGCGGGCATGCTTGTCCATCAGCTCGTGCACATGATCGCGCCCGTTATCGAGCGGCATACTTCTAGCCGGCGCGCGCGCTGGGCCGCCGTCGCGCTCCTGGCCACGGTGGTCGTCGGAGGGCTGGCGAGTCTCGCGCTCGGCATGATCGAGTACTTCGAGCATACGGTGCCGAACATTCAAAACCTGATTGGGCAGGTGATGCAAATGATCGATCAGGCCCGCTCGCGCGCGCCGGACTGGATCTCGACGATGCTGCCCGTTGACGTGGCGCAAATGAAAGCGAAAGCCGGCGTGCTCGTCCATTCGCACATGACTCAATTGCAGCAAGGCGGCAAGAGCGTAGCGCGCGGCTTCGGGCATGTGCTTTTCGGCATGATCATAGGTGCCATGATTGCGGTCACGACCGAGCGGCACGCACAGCGGTTGCCGCTCGCGCGAGCGTTCGTCATTCGAGCGGCGCGTTTCTCCGATGCGTTCAGGCGCATCGTCTTCGCCCAAATAAAAATTTCGACACTCAACGCGGCCTTTACCGCGCTTTATCTGCTGGTTGCCCTGCCGATTTTCCACGAGCGGTTGCCGCTCACCAAGACACTCGTCCTCGTCACGTTCATCGTCGGGCTGCTGCCCGTCGTCGGCAACCTGATTTCGAATACGCTCATCGTCGCCATATCGCTCTCGGTGAGCCTGCCGACGGCTGTCGCCTCGCTCGGCTTCCTCGTCGCCATTCACAAGCTCGAGTACTTCTTGAACGCGCGCATCGTCGGCGGCCAGATCGAGGCGCGCGCCTGGGAACTCCTGCTTGCGATGCTCGTCATGGAAGCGGCCTTCGGCGTGCCGGGCCTGATCGCCGCGCCAATCTTCTACGCGTACGTCAAGCGCGAGCTCATCTACCTGCGCCTCATCTGAATACGCACCGCTGCGGCCCGGTTGCGCCTGCCGCAAGACACCGGCCCTTCGCCCCATCAACGGGGGCTTCAACAGGCGTGAGTTCAATCAACGAAACACGACAGTCTTCGTGCCATTTAGCACGATTCGATGTTCGATGTGCCATTTGACGGCGCGCGCGAGCGTCACGCATTCAACATCGCATCCGATCGCCGTCAACTGCTCAGGCGTCATGCTGTGGTCAACGCGCTCGACTTCCTGCTCGATGATCGGGCCTTCATCGAGATCGGTCGTGACGTAATGCGCCGTGGCACCGATCAGCTTCACTCCGCGATCGAATGCCTGGTAGTACGGCTTCGCCCCCTTGAAGCTTGGCAGGAACGAATGATGGATGTTGATGGCCCGGCCCGCGAGCCGCTCGCACAAAGACGGCGACAAAATCTGCATGTAGCGCGCGAGCACGACGAGCTCCGCCTGGCTTTGCTCGATCACCTCATAGACACGCGCTTCCTGCGCGGCCTTCGCGCTCGCCGTCGAATCCGTCAGTGGAAAATGATGGAAGGGAATGTTGTAGCTCGCGGCGAGCTGATAGAAGTCCTTGTGATTCGAAATGATCGCCGGAATCTCGATCGGCAGCTGCCCCGTGCGGTAGCGAAACAGCAAATCGTTCAGGCAATGGCCGATCTTCGACACCATGATGACGACACGCGGCTTCACCGACGCGTCGTGCACCTCCCAGCGCATCGAAAACTGCTCCGCGAGCGGCGCGAACGCCGCTCGCAACGCGTCGAGCCCCGGATCTCCGCCAACCTGCTGGAAATGAACCCGCATGAAAAACTCGCCGGTGCGGCTGTCGCCGAACTGCGCCGAGTCGAGAATGTTGCCGCCGCCCTCGTACAAAAAGCCCGAAACGGCATGCACGATGCCGGGCCGATCGGGACACGACAGTCGCAAAATGAAGCTGTGTTCAGTCGACATGACTACGACACTCCTTTCGATTTTTGGATGGCGCATCACGCCGACGGCGGCACGCGGGCCACCGGTGGCGCAAAAAGCGCGTCGATGCCCGCACAGACTCCTTCGTCGATCCAGCGGTGCCGCAGCAAACAATCGAGCGTGGCAAGGCTCGCATCGACCGTCATCGCGCCTTCTTCAATCCAGCGCGCCGCGTCGTCGACGCGTGCGAGGCGGTGCTCGCCGACTTCGCCGTCCTGGTTATGCGGTACAAAGTCCTCGGGTAGCGGCAGATCGTAGACGAATATCTCTTCCGCCTGAGTGCCCTCGGGAATCGACTGCAGTACGTGCAGCGTGCGCCCGCGCACAGCACACCGGGCCAGATCCGCATCGATGCCCGCCTCTTCCCAACATTCCTTGCCTATCGTCGCCTCGATGCCGAGACCCCAGGCAATGCCCCCGGCAACGACGTTATCGAGCATGCCGGGATCGGTGGCCTTCGTATGGCTGCGCCGCGCAATCCATAGCTGCGGCGCGCGATCCGCGCACCTTACGATTCCGTTCAAATGCACTGCATAGGTCATCGTGCCGAAGAAACGTGCCGCCGCACGTTCGATGTAGCCGAGCGGCGCGTCGTCGAATGCGTTGCGGATGGCGTAGGTTTCGTCGCGCCAGCCGGCAATGCGCCCTTCGGCTGCCAGCGCACCGATCACGGCGCCAAGCGCAGCGGACCGGCTATTGGCATCCGTATCGAGACGCGGCGCAAGCGTCACGCACGCGGGCTCGACGATGAATACGTCGGGCCAACGCGCGAGATGTGGCAAATCGCTCTCCCGAATCCAACCTACCTGGCGCTGCGCGAGCCGGAAGGGCCGGTGCGCGCTCGGATCGAAACGGCGCGCGGCGACGATGCAAGGCAGGCTCATGGGTCTATTGTGAGGAACATGCTGCAACCGGCTCAGTGCCCGGCGAATTCGGTGATGGTGTAAAGCGGCAGGCCGCTCTCGCGCAGGAGCTTTGAGCCGCCGAGATCAGGCAGATCGACGATCGCGGCGCCTTCGACGACCTCGGCCCCAAGCCGCTCCAGCAGTTTCTTGCCAGCCATCATCGTGCCGCCCGTTGCGATCAGATCGTCGACGATGACGATGCGGTCACCCGCAGTGCAGGCATCCTCGTGAATCTCGACTGTCGCGGTGCCGTACTCGAGCGCATACGATTCGGATACCGTCTTGTATGGCAGCTTGCCGATTTTGCGGATCGGAATAAAGCCCAGATTCAGTTCGTAGGCGACGATCGGCGCGATGATGAAGCCGCGCGCGTCCAGCCCGGCCACGTAGTCGAGCTTCGCTTCGACATAGCGTTCGATAAAGAGATCGATGAGCATCCGGAACGTCTTCGGCCGCTGCAACAGCGGCGTGATGTCGCGGAACTGTACGCCAGGCAATGGCCAGTCAGGAACCGTGCGGACCTGGCTTTTGATGAACGCTGCGGCGTCTTGCGGCGTGTCCGCGGGCGCTTGAGACATGGAACTCTCCGAAAAGGGACGGCCCGCCGCCGGTGGCAGGCCAGATCGATCAAAACACAGTGGGCGACGGGCGCGGGCGCAACGGAAACCGGGGCTGCGCGGCGACTCAGGCCGCCGGAGCACCTGCCCGACGGCTGCGCGACCGGCGCTCCTCAGCCCGCGCGCGCGCCTCCGGGCCGCCGCGCAAAACGACGATGTCGGCGGCGCGCAGCTTCGTCTCCGGGCCTGGCTCGACACCGCGAATGCCCCGCCGCCTTATTGCCGTGACCTCGACGCCAATCTCGGCGAGGCGAAGCTCCTCTAGCGTGCGCCCGACAGCCTCGGCGTTGTCGTCAACCGGCACCGATTGTAGCCGGACCTGCTCGTGCCCGTCGTCGTCGCCGAGATCGTCGGCGCCACGGAAGTAGCCGCGCAGCAGGCTGTAGCGTGCATCGCGCATCTCCTCGACTCGGCGCACAACGCGCCGCATCGGCACCCCCATCAGCACGAGCGTATGGGATGCCAGCATCAGGCTACCCTCGACAATCTCCGGAATCACTTCCGTCGCGCCGGCGGCGAGGAGCTTTTCGAGGTCGGCGTCGTCGACGGTGCGTACGATGACGGGCAGCGCCGGCTCCAGCTCGTGCACGTTGTGCAACACGCGCAGCGCCGAGGGCGTATTGGCATAGGTGATCGCAACCGCGGCCGCACGGTGGATGCCCGCGGCGACGAGCGACTCGCGCCGCGCCGCGTCGCCGTAGACGACCGATTCGCCGGCCGCCGCAGCGGCCGAAACGCGATCGGGGTCGAGGTCCAGTGCGACGTAGGACAATCCTTCGTGCTCGAGTATGCGCGCGAGATTCTGGCCGGCGCGGCCGTAGCCGCAGATGATCACGTGCGCCTGCTGACGCAGGCTTTGCGTTGCGATGCGCGTCATCTGCAGCGACTGCTGCATCCATTCCGTCGAGGAGAGGCGCAGCACGATCCGATCGGCGTTCTGGATGATGAACGGTGCGGCAAGCATCGAAAGCAGCATCGAGGCGAGGATCGCCTGCAGCAGCGTACCGTCGACGAGGTGCTTGTCGCGAATCAAATTGAGGAGCACGAAGCCGAACTCGCCGGCCTGCGCAAGCCCGAGGCCGGTGCGCATCGCGACGCCCGGGGGGGCGCCGAAGAAACGGGCAAGGCTCGTGACCATGACGAGCTTCAACAGCACCGGCCCGCTCAGGAACGCGAGCACCATGAACGGATGGGCGATAAGCACGCGCGGATCGAGCAGCATGCCCGTGGTCACGAAAAAGAGACCGAGCAGCACGTCGCGAAACGGCTTGATGTCCTCCTCAACCTGATGACGGTAGGGCGTCTCGGCGATAAGCATGCCGGCGATGAATGCGCCGAGCGCGAGCGAGAGGCCAAACTTGTCCGTGATAAACGCCGCGCCGAGCGTGACGAGCAAGAGGTTCAGCACGAAGAGTTCCTGCGAGCGCAGCCGCGCGACGACGTTGAACCAGCGCGTCATGAAGCGCTGACCGACGAAAAGCAGGAGCGTCAGTGCAACCACGATCTTGATGGCCGCAAAGGTGAGTGTGGCTACAAGATTGTGGGTATCGCCGCCGAGCGCCGGGATGACGATTAAAAGCGGCACGACGGCGAGATCCTGGAACAGCAGCACGCCGAAGATGTTGCGGCCGTGCTCCGTCTCGATTTCGAGCCGCTCGGCGAGCATCTTGCTGACGATGGCCGTCGACGACATCGCCAGCGCGCCGCCGAGCGCGATGCAGCCTTGCCAGGACACGTGCATCCAGCGTCCGACGAGCGCACCGACGAGCACGGCGACGGCCACCGTGCCGATGACCTGCAGCAGGCCCAGGCCGAAGACGAGCGTTTTCATCGTACGCAGCTTGGCGAGCGAAAATTCCAGGCCGATCGAGAACATCAGAAAGACGACGCCGAACTCGGCGAGGTTCTGCGCACGCTCGGCGTCGGGCGCGATACCGAGCGCATGCGGCCCGACGAGGATCCCGACCGACAGATACCCGAGCATCGGCGGCAGGTTCAGAAAGCGGAACAACACGACACCTGCCACCGAAGCCAGCAGCAGCAGCAGGGTCATCTCGAGCGGGGATATCACAGTGCGAAGCGTCCTCGTTCGTCTGCGGGTGAGCGCCGCGCGTTTGGAAGAAGGCGCCGGCGGCCAGCCGCCAGACCTGACGGCCCAGCAACGCCCGGCGCGGCGAACGCCTTTGTTATACTCGCCGAATGATAGCGAAAATCAATGGCGACCGGGCGGTGGCGCTCGCCCGGAACGTGCTCGACATCGAAGCCGACGCTGTACGCGCCTTGGGCGAACGCATCGATGGCGGCTTCGTCGCCGCGGTTGATCTATTGCTCGGCTGCCGCGGCCGCGTCGTCGTATCGGGCATCGGCAAGTCCGGCCACATTGCGCGCAAACTCGCCGCTACGTTTGCCAGCACGGGGACGCCCGCATTTTTTGTTCATCCGGCAGAAGCGAGTCATGGAGACCTCGGCATGGTCACCGCCGACGACGTCTTTGTCGCGCTCTCGAACTCGGGCGAATCGGAAGAGCTCGTGGCGATCCTGCCGCTCGTCAAGCGCATCGGTGCGAAGCTCGTCGCGATGACGGGCCGCCCCGAATCGACTCTAGCCAGGGTGGCGGACGTTCATCTGAACTCCGGCGTCGAAAAAGAGGCCTGTCCGATGAATCTTGCGCCGACGGCCAGCACGACGGCCGCGCTTGCGCTCGGCGATGCACTGGCTGTCGCCGTGCTCGACGCGCGCGGCTTCGGCCCCGACGATTTCGCACGCTCGCATCCGGGTGGCGCGCTCGGGCGGCGCCTGCTCACCTATGTGCGCGACGTCATGCGCACAAGCGACCAGCTACCGAAGGTGCCAATCACGGCCACCGTGAGCGACGCCCTGTTTCAACTGACGGCCAAGCGTATGGGGATGACGGCGATCGTCGACGACGGCGAGCGCGTCGCCGGCATTTTTACGGATGGCGACCTGCGCCGCGTGCTCGAGCGCACGGGCGATTTCCGAGCGCTGCCGATCGCCGATGTGATGACGCGCTCACCTCGTACGATTGCGGCCGATCATCTCGCCGTGGAAGCCGTCGAATTGATGGAGCGCTATCGCATTAATCAGATGCTCGTCGTCGACGACGCGGGTAAGCTGATCGGTGCGCTCAACATGCATGACCTGTTTTCGAAGAAGGTGATCTGATGGCCGCTGCGCCCCTGACGGCAGCTGTTCGCGCGAGCCGCGTCAAACTGATGATTTTCGATGTCGACGGTGTGCTGACCGACGGCGGCTTGATGTTTACCGATGAAGGCGACCACATGAAGGCCTTCAATTCGATGGACGGCCACGGCCTGAAGCTCTTGCGCGAGTCGGGCATCGAGACGGCCATCATTACGGGCCGGCGCTCGACGATCGTTGAGCGGCGCGCCCAGGATCTCAAAATCTCGCATGTCCATCAAGGGGCGGCCAACAAGGCGGACGCCTTCGCCGAACTGCTACGCGTCACGGGCCTGGCGGCCGATGTGTGCGGCTATATGGGCGACGACTGGCCCGACCTCCCGGTAATGACACAATGCGGCTTCGCCGCCGCGCCGGCCAACGCGCATCCAGAGGTCATCGCGCGCGCGCACTGGGTCTCGGAGGCGCGCGGCGGCCATGGGGCCGCGCGCGAAGTCTGCGACGCGATCCTGCGCGCCCAGCACTGCTACGAGGCGCTGCTCGCGGCCGCCTGCGGAGCGCACCGCGCATGAATGCATCGCGCATCACCTCGCTGATCTCGCTCGTCGCGATGGCGGCGCTTGCGGGCATTACTTACTGGCTTTTGCAGGCGACGCGCCCCCCGGCGTCAAACGGCGAGGCGGGGAAAAAGACGCATTCGCCCGATTATTTTGCCGAGAACTTCTCCGTTACGGAGCTCGACCAGTCGGGAGCGACCCAGTACCGGCTCACGGCCACGAAAATGGTCCATTACGAGGACGACGACAACAGCGACCTCACGACCCCGGCAATCCGAGCCTTCCAGCCTGGCCGGCCAATCGTGACGGCCACAGGTGAGCGCGGCACCGTCAACTCGGACGCGTCGATCGTCGATCTCTACGACAACGCGCGCATCCTTCGCGCGCCAGGCGACGGCGACCCGGAGATGCAAGCCGACTCCTCGCACTTTCGCGTATTCGTGAACAACGATGTTATCGAGACGGAAAAGCCGGTTAAACTGCGGCGCGGCCTGTCGGTCATGACGGCCAGCGCCATGAATTACAACAATGTCACACGGGTCATGCAGCTGTTCGGGAACGTCCGCGGGGCCATCGCCGCATCGGACATCTCGGGCGGTAACGCCAAATGACCCGCATCGATCCATACGTAGCGTGACCGCATGAACGAACCGTCCTCCTTTTTCGGGCAACACTGCACCCGCGCCTTTTTCGGGGCCGCGCTAGTCGCGCTCGCGTGCTTCGGCGTCGCGCCGCTTGCGCACGCCGAACAGGCCGACCGCGACAAGCCGCTCAACATCGAAGCGGACAACATGACGTACGACGACTTGAAGCAGGTCAACATCTTCACGGGGCATGTCGTCGCCACGAAGGGCACGATCGTCATCAAGGCCGATCGTGTCCTGGTTCACCAAGACCCGGAAGGCTATCAGTACGCTACGGGCACGATGAACGATCACGGCCTTGCCTATTTCCGTCAAAAGCGAGACGGCGTGGACGAATACATCGACGGGACCGCAGAAAGGATAGATTACGACGGCAAGCAGGACTTGACGACGCTCACCACGAATGCCACTGTGCACCGGTTGCAAGGCCTCTCGACGGTGATGGACCAGGTTCATGGCAGCGTCATCACCTACGACGGGCAGAACGATTTCTACACAGCCAAGGCCGGCAGGGATGTTGCGGGGCCCGGCAACCCAACCGGGCGAGTGCGTGCGATGCTCGCGCCGCGCAGCGGCGCACCCGCACCGCTTACCGGAGCGTCCGCAACGCTTGCCCCAGCCGCCGGGATTCAAGGAACTCCGCAGCAGTGAACACGATCTCCAGCACCGCCGCGCCGGAAAGAGCCACGCCTCAGGGCGAGCAGACCAAGGCGACGAGTTCGCTCGTCGTGCGCAATCTGAGGAAACGCTATGGCTCGCGCACGGTCGTCAAGGACGTCTCGCTCGATGTGAAGAGCGGAGAGGTTGTCGGCCTGCTTGGCCCGAACGGCGCAGGCAAGACGACGTCGTTCTACATGATCGTGGGGCTCGTGGCGCTCGACGCGGGCGAGATCGTCCTCGACGGCAACTCGATCAGCTTGATGCCGATTCACAAGCGCGCGGCGCTAGGCCTGTCGTACCTGCCTCAGGAAGCTTCGGTATTCCGCAAATTGACCGTCGAGCAAAACATTCGCGCCGTGCTCGAACTGCAGACGGACGAAAACGGCAAGCGGCTCAAAAAGCCGGCAATCGCAGCCAGTACGGAGGCGCTGCTGGACGAGTTGCAAATCGGCCATCTGCGCGAAAATCCGGCGCTGTCGCTCTCGGGCGGCGAACGCCGGCGTGTCGAAATCGCGCGCGCGCTCGCGACCAACCCGAGCTTTATCCTGCTCGACGAGCCGTTCGCGGGGGTCGATCCGATTGCCGTGATCGAGATCCAGAAGATCGTCAAGTTCCTGAAGCAGCGTAACATCGGCGTACTCATCACCGACCACAACGTGCGCGAGACCCTCGGGATCTGCGATCACGCCTACATCATCAGTGACGGCACCGTGCTCGCCACGGGCTCCCCCCGCGACATTATCGAGAACGAGAGCGTCCGGCGCGTCTATCTCGGCGAGCATTTCCGCATGTGACGCGCAGCGCGGTGCGCTTTCCGGCACCGCCCGTAAGCACCTGAGCACCCGGAAACACCCGGAAGCACCAGAAGCGCCGGAAGGCCACGGATCGCCCGTGGCGGGGCAATCGGCAGAATTTACGGGGCCACATGTCGCCCCAAGATCCTTCGCGCGGCGCCCAGCGCGCATACTCCTCCGGCGAGGTTTCGCCCGCGTGGCAAAGTCTCTACAATGAAAGCCAACTTGCCATGAAAGCCAGCCTCCAACTCCGCCTATCGCAGCATCTTGCGCTGACGCCACAGCTGCAGCAGTCAATCCGACTGCTACAGCTGTCTACGCTCGAACTTCAGCAGGAGGTGGCAACGGCCGTCGCGCAAAACCCGCTGCTCGAAAGCGAGGACGAATGGATCGCAAGCCCCCTGCGCGTTGCTGGAGACGGTACGGTGATCGCCCAGGCGCCGACGTCGAGTGCGGCCGAGCCGATGGGCGGCGGTTCGGCGCCGGCCGCCGACGGCGAGCGCTCCGACGGTGGAGAGCCTGCGAGCGTCGACGAGTACAACGGCTTCTCCTCGTCCGAGAATTCCGAGTCCGCCCAGTGGAATCTCGATGATTACGGCCGCTCATCCGCGTCGTCCGATGACGACGACCTGCCGCCGCTGCAAATCCATGAATCGACGACGACGTTACGCGATCATTTGATGGCGCAACTTCGCGTAACGCAGGCGAGCCCCCGCGATCGGGCGCTCATCACGTTCCTGATCGAATCGCTCGATGACGACGGGTATTTGACCGCAACGCTCGACGAAGTGCTCGCCGACATGCCGGACGAAGTCGACCTCGACGAGCTGAGCGCCGCGCTTGCGCTGCTGCATAGCTTCGATCCGGCAGGCGTCGGCGCACGCTCAGCGTCGGAGTGCCTGCGGCTGCAACTGCTGCGGCTCGAAGTCACGCCCACGCGCAAGCTCGCGCTTGAAATCGTTGCACATCATCTCGAACTGCTCGCCGCGCGCGATTTCACGCGCTTGAAGAAGCAGTTGAAGACGACCGACGATGCGCTGCGCGAAGCGCACATGCTGATACGCTCGCTCGAGCCGTTTCCCGGCGCAGCTTACGGCAAAGCGGAAGCTGACTATGTGGTGCCCGATATCATCGTGAGAAAGACGGCGCAGGGCTGGCAGGCCGAGCTGAATCCCGAGGTGGTGCCGCGCCTGCGAATCAATCATCTCTACGCGAACATTCTGCGCAACAACCGCGGCGACCCGGGCAGCGGTTCGTTGCGCCAGCAACTGCAGGAAGCGCGCTGGCTGATCAAGAACATCCAGCAGCGCTTCGAGACGATCTTGCGCGTCGCGCAGGCGATCGTCGAGCGTCAGAAAAATTATTTCACGCACGGCGAGATCGCTATGCGCCCCTTGGTTTTGCGAGAAATAGCTGATACGCTGGGCTTGCATGAGTCGACGGTTTCGCGTGTGACAACTGGAAAGTACATGCTGACGCCCTTCGGGACGCTCGAATTCAAGTTTTTTTTCGGTTCGCACGTATCCACCGACACAGGCGGCGCGGCCTCCTCAACGGCCATTCGCGCGCTCATTAAGCAACTGATAGGAGCCGAAGACTCGAAGACGCCTCTTTCAGACAGCCGCATAGCCGAACTGCTCGCGGAACAAGGATTCGTGGTGGCACGCAGGACAGTCGCCAAGTACCGCGAAGCGCTCAAGATCCCAGCAGTGAATTTGCGCAAGTCTCTGTAGCTCGCCGCCTTTTGCGGATCGAGCGTTTACCGGCCGCGATGCTCTTGGCGCGATGGCCGGCCGATACGACCCGCCGCTCGTCAATCACGCGGGATGATGATTCGAGCGGGCCGCTCCCGACCGGCGAGCCTCACCAACAGGTGTCAGGCGGCCATTTGTTTGGAGAGCACTATGAATCTGAAGATCAGTGGACACCACCTCGACGTCACGCCGGCGCTGCGGGAGTACGTGATCACCAAGCTCGATAAGGTACTGCGACATTTCGATCAGGTGATCGATGGCAATGTGGTCCTCTCGGTCGACAATGAGAAAGAGAAGGATAAGCGGCAGAAGGTTGAAATCAGTCTTCATCTGAAGGGCAAGGACATCTTCATCGAAAGCGCCAACGGCGATCTGTACGCCGCCATCGATCTCATGATCGACCGGCTCGATCGGCAAGTCGTACGCCACAAGAGCCGCATTCAGGATCATAAGCACTCGACCATCAAGCATCAGGAAGTGTCGCTCGGCGAGCAGCTCCAACAGTAAATAAGGGCGAAGCCAGCTGCACGGCGTGAGTCGCCCTACCCGCGTAACCGCCCCGAAATGGGCGGTTTTTTCGTGCCGAAGGCCCGATCGTACGCGCGCTTGGCAACGCTGCGCGGGTACGGTGCCGGACGCCACGGCACAAGGTTGAGCGTGCAAGCGTTACGCGAAGCGATATCGGATGCGGGTGATCTATAATGTCCCGTAATTTTGAAGGGGCCGCCGGCCAAGTTGCCCGGCCAAGGGCAATAGGCCAAAGGCCATGCGTTCATCAGCCAGACCGGCACCCCGAAAATGGACAATACCAGTCAGTTGCCGCGAGGAGCGCCCAGGCGGCGCGTCAGCCTGCCAACATGAATCGTTTAGCCAAATTCCTTCCGCTTGAAAACGTCGTTCTCGGACTTTCCGTCACCAGCAAGAAGCGCGTATTCGAGCAAGCGGGACTGATTTTCGAAAACCAGAACGGCATCGCTCGCAGCGCGGTCACCGACAACCTCTTCGCACGTGAGCGCCTCGGCTCAACCGGGCTCGGCGAGGGCGTGGCCATCCCGCACGGCCGCATCAAAGGGCTCAAGCAACCGCTCGCGGCGTTCGTGCGTCTTGATCAGCCTATCCCTTTCGAATCGCCGGACGGGCAGCCCGTCGGGCTGCTGATTTTCCTGCTCGTGCCCGAACAAGCCACGCAGCAGCATCTCGAAATGCTTTCCGAAATTGCGCAATTGCTGTCCGACCGCGAGACGCGCGAACGGTTGCATACGGAAGAAAGCCGCGAGGAGTTGCATCGGCTGCTCACACAGTGGCACTCTTGAGACTGTAACGGCCCCGCGGTTTGCGCCGGTGTGAGGCGCAGCGCTTTTAGCCGTTCGCTTTTGGCCCGCTTTTGGCCCGCTTTTGGCCGTTAGTCTTGCAGCCCGATCGGGCGGCCAGCAACTTGCGATGTCGGCTGCCGGCCGCTATTTGGCCCACCAAGGAGCCACGGATTCATGGACACGTCCAGCATCAACGCCCAGAGCATCTTCGATGACAACGCCGCCGCGCTCAAACTGAGCTGGCTGACGGGGCATGAAGGCTGGGAGCGCGGTTTTTCAGCAGAAACAGTCGCTAACGCGACGTCCAGCGCCGATCTCGTCGGCCACTTGAATCTCATCCATCCGAACCGGATCCAGGTGCTCGGTGAGGCCGAAATCAACTACTACCAGCGTCAGACCGAGGAAGACCGCTCCCGACACATGGCCGAGTTGATCGCGCTCGAACCGCCTTTTCTCGTCGTGGCGGAGGGCGTTCCGGCACCGCCCGAACTCGTGCTGCGCAGTACGCGCTCGTCGACGCCGCTCTTCACGACGCCGATGTCGGCCGCCGCCGTCATCGACAGTCTGCGGCTTTACATGTCGCGCATCCTCGCACCCCGCGCAACGCTGCATGGTGTATTTCTCGATATTCTCGGCATGGGCGTGCTGCTCACGGGCGATTCGGGGCTCGGCAAAAGCGAACTGGGCCTTGAGTTGATCAGCCGCGGACATGGACTCGTCGCCGACGACGCGGTGGACTTCGTCCGACTTGGCCCCGATTTCGTCGAAGGGCGCTGCCCGCCACTGCTGCAGAATCTGCTCGAAGTCCGCGGCTTGGGCCTGCTCGATATCAAGACGATCTTCGGCGAAACGGCCGTGCGGCGGAAGATGAAACTGAAGCTCATCGTCCAGCTGGTTCGCCGCCCGGACGGCGAATTTCAGCGACTGCCGCTCGAAAGCCAGACTGTCGACGTGCTCGGCCTGCCGATCAGCAAAGTCACTATCCAGGTGGCGGCGGGCCGCAACCTCGCGGTGCTCGTCGAGGCAGCCGTGCGCAACACGATCCTGCAACTGCGCGGCATCGATACGCTGCGCGACTTCATGGACCGCCAGCGTCTCGCCATGCAGGATCCCGACAGCCAGCTGCCTGGCAAGTTGATGTGATGTCGCCGGGCGGCGAAAACTGGATTGCGGATGTCCGGATGGCTTGACATCCAGGGCGAGCGATAAAGCGGTGTGCCGCGGCTCGGCACGAACGAGCCGAAATGCAGGTGCTATGATGAAACGAACGGGTCTCCCTCCATGCGCATTGTTCTGATCACCGGCATCTCCGGCTCCGGCAAATCCGTCGCATTGAACGCGCTCGCGGACGCGGGCTATTACTGCGTCGACAATCTTCCGCCGCGCTTTTTGCCCGCGCTCGCACAATACCTCGCAAGCGGCGAGGAAGACCACGAGCGGCTCGCCGTTGCGATCGACGCACGCTCGAGTGCGTCTCTCGACGACATGCCCGGCATCATCCGCGATCTCGCCAGCGAGCATCAGGTGCGCGTGCTGTTTTTGAACGCGAGCACCCAAGCACTGATCCAACGGTTCGCGGAAACACGCCGCCGTCATCCGCTATCGGGCTCCCCCGCGCACGATGCCGACGTTGGGCTGCTTGCCTCGCTCGAGGAAGCCATCGAGCGCGAGCGCGAGCTCGTCGCGCCGCTCGCGGAATTCGGCCACCAGATCGATACGAGCAATCTGCGCGCGAATGTGCTGAGAGCCTGGGTGACTCGCTTCATCGAAGATGAGCGCGAAGGCTTGATGCTCATGTTCGAGTCGTTCGGCTTCAAACGCGGTTTGCCGCTCGACGCCGATTTCGTATTTGACGTGCGCGCATTGCCGAACCCCTATTACGATCACCGACTACGCCCTCTGACCGGGCGAGATCAGGCCGTCATAGAGTATCTGGGTGCGCTGCCGATCGTGCATGAAATGATCGACGACATTCATTCATTCGTCTTGAAATGGCTGCCGCGCTTTCGCGACGACAACCGCAGCTATCTGACCGTCGCGATCGGCTGTACGGGCGGCCAGCACCGCTCGGTCTTCATCGCCGAGGCGCTCGCCGCGCGTCTCGCTGGCGAAGCGACTGTGATCGTGCGGCACAGGGACGCGCCGATCGAGATCGGTGAATCGTCGAGATTAGTGGCTTAACTTGCCGCGCGAGCGCGGCGCCATTGAAGCCTTGCGCCATGTCCTCCCATCCTGCCGTCTACTCCGATCTCCCGCTCTTTCCGCTGCATTGCGTGCTTTTCCCAGACGGACTGCTGCCGCTCAAGATCTTCGAAGCGCGTTACCTTGACATGACGCGAACGTGCCTGCGCGAGGACTCACCCTTCGGCGTATGCCTCATAAAAAGCGGAACGGAGGTTGCGACGCCCGACGAGCCGTGCGTGCCGGAGGTTGTCGGATGCCTCGCAACAATCGAGCAGTGCGACGTCGACCAATTCGGCATGTTGCGCGTGCGCGCACGCGGCACCCACCGCTTTCGACTGCTGTCGCACCGGGTGGAGCCAAGCGGCCTCATCGTGGGCATGACCGAGCCCATTCCCGACGACGTTCCGCTTGAAGGCACCGATGCGCTCGCTAAGTTCGGCGCCTGCGCGGAAGTCCTGGAACGCATCATCGAAACAATATGCGAACGCGATCCGGAGAGCCTGCCGTTTGCCAAGCCGTTCCGCTTGGCGGACCCCACCTGGGTTTCCAATCGTCTCTCCGAAGTGCTCCAGATCCCCTTGCGTGCGCGTCAAAAGCTCATGGAGCTGGCCGACGCCGGCGCACGGATCGATTGCGTTCATCACTACATGCAGCAGCACCGGCTGCTCTGATCCACTCGGCATGCCGGCACGGCTCCTCCTGCTACAGCAAGGAGCCCTTCAGCGCGTCGAGCAGCTTGCGTACGGGGGCGGGCAAACCATACGCGTCGATGTCCGCAAGCGACACCCATGCGCTTTGCTCGTCCCGCGCTTCGCCGTGCGTGCGCATTGCGCCCGTATCGAGCTCGGCCAGGCGCGGCTCGATGTCGAGCCTGAAGTGCGTGAACGTATGCGTGAGCGGCGCGAGACGCTCGGGCAACCCGGCAGCCCCCATTGTGCGTGCGCGTTCGGTGAGCGACGATTCGTCGGCCGCTTCAGGCAAGCTCCAGAGGCCGCCCCAAATACCGGCGGGCGGGCGCCGCTCGAGCAGTACCGAACCGCCGTCGCGCAGCACGAGCATCCAGGTGCGGCGCTTGGGCACGGCCTTCTTCGGACGCGCCGCCGGCAGCTCTCGCTGCCGTCCCGTGGCATAGGCTACGCAGTCGCCGGCGAACGGGCACCGAGCGCAATCGGGCTTGCCGCGCACGCAAAGCGTCGCGCCCAGATCCATCAAGCCCTGCGTGTAGGCGCTCACGTCGGCATCGCTCGCGTCGGCGGGCAAAAGCGTCTCGGCCAATTCCCACATCGCGTTCTCCACGCGCTTTTCGCCGGGAAACCCATTGATGCCGAACACGCGCGCGAGCACTCGCTTCACGTTGCCGTCGAGGATGGTCGCACGCGCACCGAATGCAAACGAAGCGATGGCGGCTGCCGTCGAGCGGCCTATGCCCGGCAGCAGCGCCAACGCATCGGGCAATGCCGGAAACGCGCCGCCGTGATGCTCGACGACGGCCTGCGCACACCGATGGAGATTGCGGGCGCGGGAGTAATAGCCAAGCCCGGCCCAAAGTGCCATCACCTCGTCGATCGGGGCCGCGGCAAGGGCGGCAACGTCGGGAAAGCGTGCGAGAAATTTCGCGTAATAGGGAGTGACCGTCGCAACCTGTGTCTGCTGAAGCATGATCTCCGAGAGCCAGATCCGATAAGGATCACGCGTGTTCTGCCACGGCAGGTCATGGCGACCGTGACGGCGCTGCCAGGCGATCAGGCGGCCAGCGAAAGAGGATTGGAGGGAAACGGCACAAGAATTCGGAACATTCGACAAGTCGGACATGAATACGGGAACAGCGAAAAGGTTAGCGCTGGCAGTGCGGACAGTAATAGGTGGAACGCTGCCCCTGAACGAGATGCCGAACCGGCGCGCCACAGACGCGGCAAGGCAATCCTGCTCGATCATAGACACAGCAGTCGAGCTGAAAGTAGCCGCTTTCGCCGTTGCTGCCGACGAAGTCCCGTAGGGTACTGCCACCGCGGGCAATCGCATCCGACAGCGTCGCGCGGACCGCATCGGCGAGCCGTTCGCAACGTGCCGCTGACAGGCGGCCTGCCGCCGTGGTCGGCCTCACGCCTGCGCGAAAGAGGCTTTCCGAGGCGTAGATGTTGCCGACGCCGACGACAATTTCGCCCCCGAGCAGTGCCTGCTTGATCGACATCGTACGCCCGCGCGTGCGCCGGTACATGAGCGCGCCGGAGAACTCCGGCCCGAGCGGCTCAACGCCAAGCCCGGCCAGCAGCGGATGCGCGCTTACGTCGCCCGCTGCGCGGGGGTGCCAGAGAACAGCCCCAAAGCGGCGCGGATCGCGATAGCGCAGCACGAACTCGTCGAAGATCCAGTCGATGTGGTCGTGCTTGGCCGGCGCGGGAAGCACGGCATGCGGCAGCACGCGCAGCGTTCCGGTCATGCCGAGGTGGACGACACACCAGCCCTCGTTAACTTCAAAGAGCAGATATTTGCCGCGCCGCCCAACCTCGACGATCTCCCTGCTTGCGAGCGTCTTGCCGAGCTCCGGGGGCACCGGCCAGCGCAGCGCGCTGCAACGCACGTCGACCCGCTCGACGCGCCGGCCCCGGACGTGCGGTTCGATGCCGCGCCGGGTCACTTCGACTTCTGGCAGTTCGGGCATATCAAATGGCTGTAAGCAGATGGGAATAGGTGTGTAACTTGCGTTGTCGAATCTGCGTGTATTGTAGCGAGCGCGTTACAATCGACTGAAACCCACGAACGGATCTCCATGATTTTGCCCCTGAAGCTGCTCCCGAAGCGCCCAGGCAGCGTGCGCGCAGCCCGGCGCGACGCACCGGTCGGCCGTATCGTCAGCGCCGTTGTCTGTGCCTGGGCACTCGCCGCGCTTGCCTGTCCGGCCCACGCGCAAGATTCTGCCTCGCCCGTTGATTCGACCTCCGCCGCGCCGTCGGACCCGCAGTTGGACCTTGCGTCGTCTTCTCTGCCGGATGAGACGAAAGATCTGCCGAGCGTGCCGTTGTCGAGTCAGATTGTCTTCCAGGTGCTCGCGGCCGAGGTCGCCTTGCAGCGTAACGAGCCGGCCCCCGCCTATCAGACGTATTTGGCCCTCGCACGCGACACGCACGATCCGCGCATGGCGCAGCGTGCGGCCGAAATCGCGATTGCTGCCCAAAGCCCGGCCGACGCGCTGACCGCTACGCAGTT
>JAXDQB010000054.1:0-3972 GCA_034668065.1 Paraburkholderia sp. | reverse complement strand
TTCAAGCTTTCCGGCATTTCACGCCTTGGCGGCCGGAGCAGGGCGGTAAGCGAGTTGGAAGCCGCTTATGGGAGGTACGGAACGCGTTTTGCATCGTTTGCACCGTCTCTCAAGGCCTCATCCAGGGCGCGGTCGGACCGGGCGGCCGTTCGGCGACGGAGCCTGTCATTCGCGCCGATTGTTTTGAGCAGATTTGGGTATTCGCGCGGAGGTTCGAGCCATGTTTGAGCCGTTCACCGAGCAGTACAAGGGTTTTGCGATTGGCGTCCAGGCACTGCGAAGAGCCAAAGAGCGCGATGAGGCGCCCGACGCGCCACGCCGCTTCGACATCGTCGTCACGATCTCGCGCAAGGCAAGCGGCGAGCGCGGCAAGTCCGAAATGTTCGGCGTACCCGAGCACGCCCCGCTTGAAGATCAGATTCAAGCTCACAAAATCGGCATTCAGTACGCGCGCGACATTATTGACGGCAAGATCGAGGGTTCCTCCGTGGACTATCTCTGATCTCTCGCCGCTGCCGCAGTTGAGCGCAGTTGTGCATGGGGCCGGGTCGGCCGAGGGAGCGCCCAGCGCAAAACTTAACTGAGTTTGCTCGTTTTCCGTCGCGGTTCCATTTTTTAGCAGTGTTAGCACAAACCCCGAGTGACGCCGCACTCTCCTTGCGCAGGTTGCGAGAACAGTCCAGGATGAGCCGTTCGGGTCCTGCACACCGTGTTGTTGCGCGCCCGGCGCGGCGCTTCGCTCGGCGCGAGGGCCGCAGCGGTTACCCCCTTTATCGAATCAAAAATCGCGGCTTTCGCGCCCGAATATAAGCAAAGGAGAACCTCATGAATCGTCCCGCCCGCCGCCGTCTGATTGCCGCTGCCGCCGTGTTCGTAGCCGTAGTGGTCGCATCGTTCGGCGCGACCGAAGCCGCCGCACAGACCGCCATGAAGCCGAAGGTGGCACTTGTGATGAAGTCCCTTGCCAATGAGTTTTTCCTGACGATGGAAACCGGCGCGAAGGACTACCAGCGGGAGCACGCCTCAAAGTTCGACCTGATCACGAACGGCATTAAAAACGAGACGGACACCGCGGCGCAAATCAACATCGTCGAGCAGATGATCAATTCGAAAGTCGATGCGATCGTGCTTGCGCCGGCCGATTCCAAGGCGCTTTTGCCGGTCGTCAAGAAAGCCGTCGACGCCGGCATCATTGTCGTCAACATCGACAACCGGCTCGATCCGGACGTGGTGAAGGCCAAGAACCTGAACGTGCCGTTCGTCGGCCCCGACAATAGGAAGGGCGCCGAGAAAGTCGGCAACTATCTGGCTAGTGAGCTCAAAGCTGGTGACGAAGTAGGCATTATCGAGGGCGTCTCGACGACGACGAATGCCCAGCAGCGCACGGCAGGCTTCAAGGATGCCATGCAAAAGGTGGGAGCGAAGATCGATTCTGTCCAGTCGGGCGAATGGGAAATCGACAAAGGCAACGCAATTGCCTCGGCGATGCTGAATCGGTATCCGCAGCTCAAGGCGCTGCTGTGCGGCAACGACAACATGGCGATCGGCGCCGTGTCGGCTGTACGCGCCGCCGGCAAGCAAGGCCGCGTGTACGTGGTGGGCTACGACAACATCGGCGCGATCAAACCTATGCTCAGGGACGGGCGCGTGCTAGCCACTGCCGATCAGTACGCAGCGAGGCAGGCCGTCTTCGGAATCGAGGTAGCGCTCAAGGCGATCAGCGAGCACAAGAAGCAGGCCGAGCTTTCCCCAGTCCGAGAGACGCCCGTCGATCTCGTGACGAAGTCGAATCTCAAGTAGCGAGATGCTTCTTACTCGCTCGGAGTTCGCGCTCGTGCCGGCGTGCTGTTTCGGCGTCTGCTGCGTGAAGTTCGTTGCCAGAGGCGGAAACGGGTTCCATTGAGTCGGCGAAGCGCGGGGTATGTCAGGCGAATACTCAAGAAATGCGCGCCGCTGCCGTTATCTGTTAAGTGAGCTTCATGCAGCCGGGTGCAGCGGGATGCCGGCAGTGGAACGGCAGCCTTGAACGCTCCTCATGGGGCGGGTGTGAGCGCTGAAGCGCCAATTCGCGATGGATGAAACGAATGCAGTGCTAAACGTGGTCGGCATCGGCAAGACCTACGCCGAGCCGGTACTCGCCGATGTTTCGCTCTCTCTTCAAGCGGGCGAGGTGCTCGCCCTGACCGGCGAAAACGGGGCCGGCAAAAGCACGCTGTCAAAAATTGTCGGCGGCCTTATTGCACCAAGCGCAGGCACCATGCGCCTCGGCGGCCGGCCCTATGCGCCCGCGAGCCGCCGCGAAGCCGAGGCATTGGGCGTGCGCATGGTCATGCAGGAGTTGAATTTGTTGCCGACGCTTTCGGTTGCCGAAAACCTTTTTTTCGACCGGCTGCCCCGACGCGGACCACGAGCGCTCGGCTGGATCGACAGGCAACGGTTGGCCGAAGATGCACGCGAAGCCATGACTCGTGTCGGGCTCGACGCGATCGATTCCGACACGCCCGTCAGCGCGCTGGGCATCGGACACCAGCAGATGATCGAGATTGCGCGCAACCTGATTGGCGAGACGCGCGTCCTCATTCTCGACGAACCGACCGCAATGCTGAGCGCGCGCGAAGTGGACCTTCTCTTCAGTCAGATTACCCGGTTGAAAGCGAACGGCGTCGCGATTGTCTACATCTCGCACAGGCTCGAGGAGCTGGCGCGGATTGCCGAACGGGTGGCTGTGTTGCGCGACGGCCGGCTTGTGCATGTGGACCAAATGGCCAACGTCACCTCTGCCCGACTTGTGTCGCTGATGGTCGGTCGGGAGATCGGCGAGCGCATCGACCTCGGCGAGCGCAAGCTTGGGGCTCCGCTCCTGAAGGTGGAAGGCCTCGGGCGCGGCGACACGGTACGCAATGTCTCGTTCGAAGTTCGCGAAGGCGAAATATTCGGCGTGAGCGGCCTTATCGGCGCGGGGCGCACGGAGCTCATGCGGCTCATCTACGGCGCGGATAGAGCTGATCGCGGCACCGTTTCTGTTGGCCGCCCACCCGCCCGCGTGCGACTCGGAGGGCCCGCGGACGCTGTGCGGCACGGCATCGCGCTCGTTACAGAGGACCGCAAGGGCGAAGGCCTGCTTTTGCCACACTCCATCGCTGCGAACGTTTCACTTGGCAATACGGCGCGCGTGGCGAGCTGGGGACTTATCGATACGCACCGCGAGGAGGCGCTCGCTCGCCGGCAGATGGAAGCGCTGCGCGTGCGTGCCGCCGGGCCGTCTCAGCTGGTCGACGAATTGTCCGGCGGCAACCAGCAGAAGGTAGTGATCGCCCGGTGGCTCGCCCGCGACGCCGATGTACTGCTTTTCGACGAGCCCACGCGCGGTATTGACGTCGGCGCCAAGTTCGACATCTACGCGCTGATGGGCGAACTTACGCGCGAAGGATGTGCGCTCGTTGTCGTTTCGAGTGACCTGCGCGAGCTGATGCTGATTTGCGACCGCATCGCGGTAATGTCGGCAGGGCGCCTGACCGGCATTTTCGAACGCGACGGCTGGACCCAAGAAGCGCTGCTCGCAGCCGCCTTTGCTGGCCATATCAGCGCCACGGCCGCGGCGCCTGCAGCAACGCGCGGCAACGCGCCAGACGTACGGAGCCTCTCATGACCAATCCTTCCGCGCGCCCCAATGGCGCGCCCGCCGAGACGCCGCAGGCGGCTTACGCGCTCCGTACCGAAGCGGGCAGCCCAAGGCCGGCCGGTACGCGGCTCGGTATTTCGAATTATCTTGGTCTTGCCGGCGCGCTGGCCGCGATGATTGTGCTCTTTTCGCTGCTAAGCTCCCACTTCCTGACGTACGAAACGTTCAGTACGATCGCCAACCAGATACCCGACCTCGTGGTCATGTCGGTCGGCATGACCTTCGTGCTGATCATTGCCGGTATTGATCTGTCGGTTGGCTCCGTCCTTGCGTTGGCGGCCTCGGTAGTG
>JAXDQB010000053.1:0-2744 GCA_034668065.1 Paraburkholderia sp. | reverse complement strand
GGCGCTGGCGCAGCAGCGTGGCCGGATCGCCCACCGGCACCGAGGCCGGCAACGCCGGCAACGGCCGCGTCGTCGCAAGCTCGGCATCGAGCGCGCCGGGAGGACGCCCCGTTAGCACCGCCAGCCGATCGAGCGACTCAGCGATTTGCTCATCTAAAGGAACGAGCGTCGCTCGCGTGGTTTGAAACTGACTCGTGAGCCGCTCGACATCGACGTCCGCCGCCGTGCCGCGCGCGCGACGCTCCTGGGTCAGCCCGAGCATGCGCTGCTGGAGTTGGGCTGTATCGCTTGCGAGCGCAAGACGCTGCTGCTCGTCGCGCAGGTCAATGTAAGCCTGCGCCACCTCTGCCGCGAGCGCCACTTGCGTGTCGGCGAGATCCGCACTAATTGCGCCCGCCTGCGCCGAAGCCGCCTCGACAGCGCGCCGGGTGCCGCCGAAAAGATCGATTTCCCACGATGCCTGGAGGGTTGCCGCATAAAGCTGAAGCGGCTCTCCCCCGCCGCTCGATCCGCTAGTGCCCGAGGGCATCAACGCGCCGAGATTGGGCTCGGTCGTGCGCAGCGCGGCGGCGTCGGCACTCACCTTGGGCAACTCGGCGGCACGCTGCCCGCTCAGCTGCGCACGTGCCTCGCGAAGACGAGCTTCGGCCGCATGAGCGTCCGGATTGTGGGCTAGCGCGGCGTCGATCAAAGTATCGAGCTGCGAATCGCCCAGCGCGCGCCACCAGTCGTTTGGCGAAGGAGCGCTTGCGATGCCCGCCGTCGGGGAGCGAACGAACGTCGGAGCGTGCATGGCGTCGGCCGCGACAGGCGGGGCACCGCGGTAGTCGGGTCCCACCGTGCATGCCGAAAGCGCGCAAAGCGCTGCCGCCGCGGCAAGGGCAGCGAGGGGTGCCCGCTTAGCCCGCTTAGCCCGCTTAGCCGGCTGCGGAGAAACGAAGGGGAAAGAGCGGCGGATCTGCATCGTCATGACATAGTTAGGAATGCTGATCGTCAATGGCCCGGGCCCGACTGGCCGCCTGCCGATCGCGCAGGAGTCTTTAATAACAGCGCGAGCGGGATGCACGCGGCCAGCGCGACAGCAAGCACGTAGAATGTTTCGGAGTACGTAATGACGGAAGCCTGCACTCGAATTTGCATCGCAAGCTGACCGAGCGCCTGCATCTTTGCGTAGGCCATGTCGCCCGACCGAGCGAACCAGCTCGCGGCGCTAGCCCTGATGTGCTCCTGTCCGAGGACCGAGTTTGCGGTGAGCGATTCGCGAATGGCGCCCGTATGAAACGCGGTGCGCCGGTCGATCACGACACCGATAATGGCAAGCCCGATAGAGCCGCCGAGGTTGCGCGCCATGTTATAGAGCCCCGCGGCATCGCCCGAATCCTCGCGCGAGACAGCGGCCATCGACGCTTGATTGAGCGGCATCAACGCAAGCATCTGGCCGACGCCGCGCAGCAGCTGCGACCAGACGAATTCGCCCCCGGCGCTCTGCGCAGTGAGCGTCGTATCGAGCAGGCAGCTGACGACAAAGCAGACGAGTCCGCTCACCACCAGCACGCGAACATCGACCGTTCCGAGCAAGCGCGGCAAGAGCGGCATCACGAGGAACGCGGGCAGCCCGGAAAGCAGCATGATTGCGCCCGATTGCTCGGCGTTGTATCCGGAGATGATGCTCAGGAATTGCGGCACGAGATAGGACACGCCGTAGAGCCCTGCGCCGACGGCGGACACGATGACGATAACGCTCGCATAGTTCGCGTTGCGCAACAGCGAGAGCCGCATGATCGGTCTTTTCGCGACGAACTGCGAGATGCCGATGAGGACGAAGCCAAGCGCCGCCAAGCCGCTGCAGATGACGATTTCCTCGGATTCGAACCATTGATGCCGCTGCCCTTCCTCGAGCACGACGGTCAGTGAACTGAGGCCGATCGAGAGGCCGACGATGCCGATCCAATCGGCGTTGACAAAGTCGCGCCAACGCGGTGAATCCTTTGGCAGACCTACGATGAGCAGCGTGATCAACGCGACGGCGACCGGCAGATTGATGAAGAAGCACCATTGCCACGAAACATTTTCGGCGAGCCATCCGCCGACGACGGGACCAAAAAGCGGGCCGAGCAGCACGGTCAGACCGAAGATCGTCATGCCGATCATCATCTGTGTGCGCGGCAGCCGCGTGCGAACGATGGTCTGCGCAGTCGGGATCATGGCGCCGCCGGCAAAGCCCTGGCCGATTCGCCCGATGATCATCCACTCGAGTGAGCTCGATGCCCCGCACATGATGGAAAAGATCGTGAAGAGCGCCGCGTTGACGAGCAAAAAGTTGCGCAGCCCGAACACGCCTGTCAGCCATGCCGCCAGCGGAATCATGACGATCTCGGACATCAAATAGCCCGTCGAGATCCACGTTCCTTCCGTGCCCGTCGCGCCCACAGAGCCCTGAATCTGCGGCAACGCCGAATTCGTAATCGAAATGTCGAGCGTCGCCATCAAGGCGCCAAGCGAACCGGCAGCCACGGCGATCCAGTCCACCGCACTCGCCCGTTCGGGCTCCGCGGCCGCATCACGCGCGGCGGCGATTGGCAGCGACTCAGCCATGGCCGTTCTCGGCCCCAATGCGCTTGTTGTCGTCGCGCGCAGAACGCGTATCGACATCGACGGTCACTGAGAGTCCCGGCAACAACACGCGCCGCGTCAGCGGGCCTGTCTCAATGCGAATCCGCACAGGCACGCGCTGCACGATCTTC